>JBDNHG010000031.1:0-5334 GCA_041688925.1 Acidimicrobiales bacterium
ACGCCGCAGACCTTGGCCATCTCTTCGACTACCAGGATTGCATCGAGGAACGATCGGCCAGGGCCACCGAACTCGGGCGGAACCGTCATGCCGGTGAAACCTGCGTCGCGCAGCGCTTCGACATTTGCCCACGGATACTCCTGAGCTTCGTCGACATCGGCGGCGCGGGGAGCAATCACGTCTTGCGCCAGCTCGCGAGCCTGGGCCTGGAGTCGAAGTTGTTCGTCGGTCAGTTGCCAGCTCATAGTGGTCTCTCGGATCAGGGGATGATGTAGCGGATGTGGGTCAGTAGGTGCGGGTCATGAGGTAGTCATGAGATAATGGTGACAGGCAGGTGTTCGATGCCGTTCACGAAGTTCGACGGCACGAACTGCGGCTCACCGATTTCGAGTTGCAGGTCGCGTGCGAGCATCTCCTCGATGAGGATCGCAACTTCGAGCCGAGCCAGCGAAGCGCCCAGGCAGAAGTGTGCGCCTCCGCCACCAAAGGCGACATGTGGTGGCACCTGAGGACGGTCGGCTCGGAATTCGAGCGCATCGGGAAACTGGTTATCGTCGAAATTGGCTGCGGCATACCACATGACCACCTTGTCGCCGGCGTTCAGCTCGGTGCCCCCGAGCGTCGTTGCCGCGGTGACCGTGCGCCGGAAATACAAGATCGGCTACGAATACCGAATGACCTCGTCGGTCAAGGAGAAAAGCAGTGACGCGTCGTTGCGGGCGCGTGCGAACTCGTCGGCGAACTCGACGTAGTGCATTGCGAGGTGGGCCATCGATGACCGGGTCGTCTCGTTGCCGGCAAAGATCATCAGCCGGAAGAAGTTCGCGAACTCTTCGTCGGTGAGACGCTCGCCGTCGACTTCGGCCTGGATCAGCCCGGTGATGAGGTCGTCTTGCGGTTCGGCTCGCCGCAGATCGCCGAGCTTCTTGGCGTACTCGCTCATGCCATACGCCGCTGGACTGTTGAATGGCAACATCCGCAGGTCGGTGGTATTGCCATACGCAGCAGGATCAAGCGGTTCGTTTCCCGTGCCTGCAACCAGGTGATCAGACAACTCGACCATGAACTGATGATCCTGTTCGGGCACGCCCATGAGGTCAGAAATCACGCCGATCGGAATCGGAGCAGCCACAAGCTGGACCCAATCGCCTCCACCGGCAGCCACGATCTCGTCGAGGCAGTGCTGCACCCTGCGTCGAATGGTGACCTCGTATTGCTGCACATGACGTGGCGTGAACGCTGAGCTGACCAGCCGCCGCAACCGTGTATGGATGGGCGGATCGAGATCGATCATCGAAGCTCGGGCATCGAGAGCATCGTCGTCGATGTCGTAGATCTGGATGTGACCAACGGCAGATGAGTAGGTCGTCGTGTCACGCGACACCGCAACCACGTCGCTATGGCGTGTCACCGACCAGAAGCCGCGTTTGTCGCCAGGCGCCGCGTCGGTCCATGTCAGACCGTCGACTGCTCGCATTTGTGCAAAGGCGTCGTGAGGAATACCTGCGGCGAACGTCTGCGCTGCGTGCAAGTCGACAGGTGCGACGAAGGCGCCGCCATGTGGGCGTTCTCTAGTTGAGGAAGTCATGTCGCGGCCTGGTCTGTCGCCGAGATAGCGCCCGCCGGGCACCGATCGATTACGGCGGCGGCGCGGTCTGCTGGCAGATGGCCGGTGCCGATGACGTCGGCGACATTGGTGTCTTCGTCGATCAGGAAAATGGCTTCTTCGAGCATCTCGCACATGCCGCTGCCAATACATTTTTCGGCATCGACGATCAGGGTCACCGGGTTGGGGGCCACGCGGTCGCTGCACTCGTTCATTTCACGGGCTCCATGTCTACGGCCAACACGCCGTGTACGCAGTTCGAAGGACAACGTTTGATTTCTCCGCGCTGTTCCAGCCCGATTCCTCGATCGGCCATCGCATCGAACAGCGACGAGATCTCGAGTCGGGCGAGAAACGCCCCGAGACAGAAGTAGGGTCCGCCTCCGCCGAACGAGAACTGATTTGAGCCGCCACGATCGATGTCGAAGGCGAACGGATCAGGAAACACAGACTCGTCGCGATTGGCCGAGGCGTACCACATGACAACCTTTTCGCCCGCCCCGATCTCGGTGCCAGCGAGTTCGGTGGCTCGCGTCGTCGTGCGTCGCATGTGCAAGACGGGCGTGGCCGAACGCAATACCTCGTCGGTGGCGGTGTCGATCAGCGAACGATCTGCGGTCAGGCGAGCCAACTGCGCCGGGTGTTCCGCAAACGCGATGGCGCCATGGCTCAAGGCGGTTCGTGTTGTTTCGTTGCCGGCAAAGATCAGCAGATGGAACAGATTGCGGAACTCGCTGGCCGACAGCTTCTTGCCGTCGGCCTCGGCCTGCACCAACATGGTGACCATGTCGTCGCGAGGATTGTCGCGGCGCAAGTCGGCCAGTCGTGCGCCGTATTCAAACATGGCGTGGCTGGCAGGGCTGTTGAATGGCAGCAGCCGAAGCTCGGTGGAATTGCCGAATGCATCTGGCGGAAGTGACTGTTCTTCGCCGGTGCCTTCGACCAGGTAGTTCGACAGTTCGACGAGATAGTCAGCGTCCTCGATCGGCACGCCCAGTATCGACAGGATCACCCGGATCGGCAACGGAGCAGCGACCAGATCGACCCAGTCTCCCCCACCGGCGGCTTCGAAATCATCGAGCACATCGTGAACGACCGACCGGGTCAAATCGCCCCATCGCCCGATATCTTTGGGCGTGAACACATTGCTTATCAAGCGCCGCAGCCGGGTGTGGTCAGGTGCATCGGTGTCGATCAGTGAGCGACGGGCCTCGAGCGCATCGGCCTCGAGATCCCACAGATTCGTGTGGCCAAGCGCCGAGGAATAGACCTCGGGGTTCTTCGACACCTCTTTGACATCCGCGTGCCTGGTTACAGCCCAGAAACCATCGTTGCCGTAGGGGTGCCACGCAATTCCGGGCTGGGCGCGCAGCGCCGCGAACCGGTCATGAGGGATGCCGTCGAGGTAGAGATGTGAGTCGGTGACGTTGTGGTCAGCTGCACTCGTGAACGTTGCGCCGACCATCAGCTGAACTCGATGTAGCGGTCGCGTTCCCAGTCGTTGACATCGTCGACAACAGCATGCTCGGCAGCATGAGCGACCTCGGCGGTGGCTATCGACACGTAGCTGGTCGAGAACATGTCGCCGAGTTCGGCTGCGAGTTCGCTGCCGGCGTAAGCATCGATGACGCCTTGCAACGTCGTGGCCAGCGGAACAGAGCCGCCATGATTCGTGTACATGTCTCCGGCGCTCATCGCTCCTGGGTCGAGCTTGTTGGCGATGCCATCGGCACCGGCTGCCAACACTCCGGCAATCATGAGATACGGATTGGCGTCAGCGCCGCCGGCACGAAACTCGACTCGATTGGCGGGTGAACCGTTGTCGACAATGCAGCGGGCAAGGACGGTGCGGTTGTCGAGCCCCCAATGGATGTGCGTTGGAGCGAACGTGTAGGGATCGATTCGGCGGGGGCCGTTTGCCGTTGGAGCACCCAGCAAACCCATGGCCGGCGCATGTTTGAGCAGACCAGCCAGCCAGTTGCCCATGGCCTCGTTTGGGGCGCCGTTGGACGTGGCGAAGACGTTCTTGCCGTCGGCCTGAAGGCTTGTATGCACATGCATGCCCGACCCCGAAAGATCGACCCATGGTTTCGGCATGAAGGTCGCCCGAAGCCCATGTTGCACTGCCACCTGCTTGACGATCGACCGGAACAAGACGGTGTTGTCTGCAGTGGTGAGCGCATCGCTGTAACAGATGTTGATCTCGATCTGTCCGGGTCCGTACTCGGCGTTGGACGACTCGACGTCCATGCGGGCGCCGACCAGGGCCGAGCGCATGTCGCTCAGCACGTCTTCGAGGTCGAGGGCATCGGTCAGCGAGCTGTACTGGACATGATTCTGCACCCGGGTCCAGTCGGGATTACATAGGTAGAACTCGAGTTCGGTGGCCACGACAGGGGCGAGACCCTTGTCGGTGCATTTGGCAATCTGTTGCTTCAGCACCGTGCGCGGCGACAGCGGGTGCGGATTGCCGTGCGGGTCGAATGCGTCGGCGAACACCAGCGCATAACCCGGACGATGCGTGAGGATGCGGCCGGTGCTCACATCGGCGTGCAGCTGGCAGTCGAAATACCCGCTGTCCATGTTGATGAACTCGTTGTCTGGCAGGTCGTTGTGCAGGTCCATCACGAAGATGGCGTCGGCGATGCCGTATGCGGCGGCATGGACCCCGGCGAAGAAACGATCAGAGGGAACCCGTTTGCCACGGATCTGGCCATAGGTGTCGGGTGTGGCGACCTCGACGGTGTGCACGCCGTGCTCTTCGCACATCTGTTCGAATTGTTCGAGTGTCAGGCCCATCGGGCCACCCCCTTGGTTAGCTGAAACAGACAAATTGTTGCCGATTTGGCCGGCCCCCACACTGGCATGGTCAGTCCCCCGCCAACGATCCGAGATACGCGGCTCGCACGAGCGGGTTGGCCTGCACCTCGTTGGGGGTGCCCACGGCAATCACCTGACCCTGATCGAGCGCATAGATGCGATCGCTGATGCCGGTGATGAAGTTGAAATCATGATCGATGACGATGACGCCCGCACCGACGGTCGCAGCCATGTGGCGAACCTGCTCGATCATTTGCTCAGATTCGCTGTCGCTCATTCCGCTGGTTGGTTCATCGAGTAGCAGGAATGACGGCGCCATCGCCACGGCCCGTGCCAACTCGAGTCGAGGCGAGTTGCCATAGTCGAGTTCGCTGGCCCTTCGATTTCGATGTTCCCACAACCCGGCTTCTGCAATCAACGCGTCGACCGAGGGGATGTGGCGATCAGAGCGATGCTGGCCGGCCACCAGGGCAGAGGTTTCGACGTTCTCGCGAACGGCGAGGGCGGCGAACAGTCGCAAGTTCTGGAATGTGCGCACCAGGCCGCTGCGCGCCAGTTCGAACGACTGTTGGTCGGTGAGGTCGGCGCCATCGAGGGTGAACGTTCCCGTCGTTGGCTCGACCATGCCGGTGAGCACGTTGACCAGCGTGGTCTTGCCGGCTCCGTTGGGGCCGATGATGCCCACGATCTCGCCGGAGGTTGCGGTGATACTCACGCCGCTGAGTGCCGTGAAGCCACCGAACACGACGCCGATGTCATCTGCGACGAGCCGAATTTCTTGGCGGGCTTCGACCTCGGTTAGTGGGGCGGGTGCCGCTGCGGTGTCGTGACGGACACGCCGGTGAAACCATTCGTCGAGTTCCCAGTCGTCGATGAGTCCTAGCGGCCGCCAGATCATGAAGCCGAGC
>JBDNHG010000032.1:0-9443 GCA_041688925.1 Acidimicrobiales bacterium
TGCCTTCGCTCTGGCGGTAGGACCAGTTCCGGGCGGGATCACGCTGTTGTTCTTCATCATCTACCAGGCTGTTGAGAACAACCTCATTCAACCCTCGATCGTCGGGCAAGCCGTCGACATCAGTCCGCTTGCGGCGCTCGGAGCTGCACTGTTCGGCGCCGCCATCGGCGGGCTGATCGGCGCGGTTTTCGCCATTCCGATCGTGGGCGTCGGACGCGCGGTCCTCACCGAGCATCGCCGTGATGACTTTCCGCGACTCAATCGGTGACGATCGGGTGCAGCGATGTGACTGGGTCGCCGACCAAAGGCAGCAGTCGGTGACGATGGTGCCGCTCACTTCTCCTGACCGCAACAATTAGTACGTTTCACTCGGCGGTGGGGGTGTCATGTTCGGTCAGTGCGATGAGCGCCGCGTTGACGATGCTGCCGGCATCGATGCCGGTGAGTTCATGCAGGTCGGCGATGGTGCCCGATTCGCCGAATCGGTCGACCCCGAGCGTGTATTGACGAGTACCGATTGCAGAACCGAGCC
The DNA here is from genome assembly GCA_041688925.1 of Acidimicrobiales bacterium. Taxonomy (GTDB): domain Bacteria; phylum Actinomycetota; class Acidimicrobiia; order Acidimicrobiales; family UBA10347; genus UBA10347. Next base: position 533 of record JBDNHG010000032.1, read on the forward strand.
AGGCAAGGCTGTGGCTGGCCGCATCGTGGACGCTGACGATTGGACGCTGCCGTTCGTCGTGGGGGATGAGACGGTGCAGATGGCTGGGCGCCCGCACCACCCGAGCCGTCGCTGTTGACTGGGTGAAGCCGGCACGCCAGCTTCGATACGTGCGGTCTGGGCTGGTGAGGTGGATAACGCTGGCCTGCACCCCTTCGGCATCGAGCTCGTCAGCTGCTGCGAGTGCCTCGGGTGCCATCGCTCCGGTTGTGACGATGGTGACGCCGGGCCGGCCGTCGGCCGGGGCGTCAACGAGCCGGTAGCCGCCGTCGAGCACGTGCGATCGTAGACGATCTTCACCCAGCCGTTCGACGGCATGGGCGAACGGCCCTTGATCGATGGGCCGGGTGGAGAGCCGCAGGTAGCTGCTTGTGCCATCAGGACGACCGAGCTGGTCGAGCGCATCGCAAAGAATCCAGTCGACCTCGGTCGCGAACGCCGGCTCGAAGTAGGTGAGGTTGGGCAGTTCGGCACCAACCGAGGCCGTGATCGTTGACTGGTGTGCGCCGCCTTCGGGTGCCAACGTCACACCGGCCGGGGTGCCCGCCACGACGAACTTGGCGTCGTTGTACAGACCATAGATGAACGCGTCGAGGCCTCGCAGCACGAAGGGGTCATAGACCGTGCCGACGGGCAGCAGATGCTGGCCGTGGTGATCATGACTCAGGCCGAGCTGGCCAAGCAGCATGAAAAGGTTCATCTCGCTGATGCCCAATTCGATGTGTTGACCAGTGGGGCCAGGTGCCCACTTCAACAGTCGCTCTGCGCCGCCATGATCGTCGCGCTCGACATGCGAGTAGACGCCACGCTTGTTGATGAAACCGCCGAGATTAGTGGAAATCGACACGTCGGGGGCGGTGGTCACGAGGCGTTCACCGACTCCGGCCACGTCTGCGAGGCTGGCGAGCACCCGGCCGAACGCCTGTTGGGTCGAGCTGGATCCGTTCGTCGAGATCGATCGAGCAGCGGTGGGAATCGGAAGTGTCGGGCGCGGCGGCAGGGGAGCGTTGTTGATGTCGCCACCGACGCTGCGACACAGGCGCCCTGAAGCCGAATTGGGATCGAAGCGATCCCACTCGGTGTCGAGATCGAGGCCAAGCGATGCTCGGAAGGTGTCGATCTGCTCGGGGGAGAGCAACGCTGAATGGTTCATTGGGTCGCCGGCGATCGGTAGGCCGTGGCCCTTGATCGTGTAGGCGAACACGACCGATGGACGATCTGCGTCGGCGTCGCACGAGCGGAACGTGTCGGTCAACAAGGCAAGGTCGTGGCCGCCGAGATCGGTGATGAGCGACTTGAGCTGTGCGTCATCAAAGCGGTCGGCAAAACGTTTGACGGCCGGATCGGAGGCGATGAGGAACTTGCGTCGCACCTCGACAGGGGCAAGCCCGAAGAGTTCTTGATATGCCTCGTTCGGCATCGAGTCGATGTGCGCCTCAAGCGCGTCACCGTCGGCTTCGCTGAATGCAGCGGTCAGTCGATGGCCGTATTTGGCTTCGGCGACGTGCCACCCGGCGTCGGCGAAGAAGCTCTTCAGGCGGGTGGCGGCGATGTCGGGAATGACGCGGTCGAGCGACTGTCGGTTGAGGTCGATCACCATCATGAAGTTGCCGAGCCCCTGTGTGGCGGGGTCAGCGATGGCTTCCCACACATTGCCCTCGTCGAGTTCGGCATCTCCGACGAGTGCAATGAATCGCGCCGGGTTCTGCTCACCGAAGTGCGAGTCGGTGTACCTGCGCGTGAGTGCCGCGAAGAGCGGAGCGACCGCGCCGAGGCCGACCGAACCGGTCGAGAAGTCAGACACATCGGGGTCTTTGGTTCGCGACGGGTATGCCTGAAGGCCGCCCCGCTGGCGCAACGTCGTCAGGTACGAGCGGTCGAGTTCGCCGGTCAGGTATTTGATCGCGTGATACACGGGTGACGCGTGCGGTTTGACTGCGACCTTGTCATCGCCGCCGATGTGGTTGAACCACAAGGCGGTCATCATCGAGGCCATCGACGCACATGACGCTTGATGGCCGCCGACCTTCACGTCGGTCTTCCCCCGCCGGTTGGCGTGGTCGATGATTCTGGTCGCAAGCCACAGCACGCGCTGCTCGATGTCTTGTAGTGCGCTGAGGTCGTAGTCGTCGGGTTCAGTCATCACGTGCTCCAGCCGTCGATTCTGTTGAGCGACACGGTTGTGTCGATCGGCATCGGACCGAACCCTACGCGCGCCGTCACCGACCTGGCCAACATCATGGCCAGGTGGTCGAAGGTCTCGAAGAGTACGTGGTGCATGACATCCGCTTTCACGACATGATTGCTGAAGCCAGCGGCAACGAGTCGCTGCGCATGTTGTGCAAGAGCTTCTCAACTCAGACGCAACAAGTCCGGCTGTTTCGCGGCGCAAATGAGCCGGGCGTCCTCGAGCGCTTGAATACCGAGCATCGCGAGATTTTCCGCTACATACAGGCTCGCGACCCACAGTTGGCTAGCGCTACCGTGACCGCCCACATTGCTGCAGTCGAGTTCTGGTTACGAACCGAACTCGGCGAGCGGACAGAGCCGCCCTGCGAATAATTGGTCGCAGCACGCACGGGTCCTCGATCCAATACAGCGATATGTCTGCATCTCGGAACGCGTGAAGGCACAAGCCAATCCCCGCGGGGAGAGGTCGCTAGCAAATCAACGGTGCTTTGGACGCTTCTTCTTCGGCGTAGGCGATTGCCGCTCCATCTAGCGATGCTCTTCGACCACATGGAGCAGGTCATAGGCACTTACGATCCCAGCAACCTTCTTCTCTTCGGTTACGACCACGTGATGGATGCGCTGGTTTCGCATGATGCGTGCCGCGAGGTGAGGACCATCGAAGGACGACACGGTATACACCGGCGCGGACATAAACCCGCTCAGCGGCTCCCCATCCTTGTGGATATCGAGCAGATCCGCAGTGGTCACGATGCCGACCGACTCGTCGTCAGAGTTGACGATGGGTAGCGCGGAAATTCGATGCTCAGCCATGAGCTTCCTGGCGTGCCCTGCCGTTTGGTGGGGCGTCGCGGTCATGACCCGGCCCTGCATGATCTCTTCGATATCGACGTTCACGCCCAGAAACCTAGGAGACGGCAGCGCGCGTCGTCACAACAGCGCATCCCCCTCCAACATGGTGAGCACTGACTTGCCACTGGCCTCGCCGGTCTCGAACAGGCGAAGGGCGTCGGCGGCGTCGGCAAGCTCGAATCGACCGTGAATCGCCGGAGTCACGGCGCCACTGGCGAGGTGCTCGGCGAGTCGTTCGATGAGCGAGTGATGCTCAGGGCTCATGAATGTCGTGAGCCGCTGGGCAACGAACGGCGACCACATCAGCGCACGGAGTTGGCGGCTCGTACCTCCGGTGAACCGGTTGCCGTCCTCACCGCCAACGATGACCAGCGTTCCACGTTTGGTCAGGACACGGCGCAGCTTGCGGACCGGGTTCCTGCCTCCGATGTCGATCACCAGGTCATAGCGGTCGGTGATATCGGCCAGGGTTGAGTGGCTGTGGTCGTAGACGTGATCAGCGCCGAGTGAACGAACGAGATCGACATTGCGCGTGCCCGCCACGCCGTCGACGGTGGCCCCGAAGGTCTTGGCCAATTGCACGGCGAAGGTGCCGACGCCACCTGACGCGCCTACTACGAGCACCCGATGTCCAGCTTCGAGGCGCCCGACGTTGGTCAACGCGTGCAGCGCCGTGATTCCCGATACGGACGACGCCGCAGCGGCTTCGAAACTCACTGTGGTTGGCTTCAGTACCAGCTTGTCTTCTTTGGCTGCCGCATATTCGGCGAACGAACCCGTAGCGATGCCGAACACTTCGTCACCAACGCGGAACCGGGTAACAGCGGTACCGACCGCAACAACGGTGCCTGCGACGTCTAAACCCGGCACCCGCTGTTTCGGCTTCAGAAAGCCGTAACCCAGCAAGCGGATCAAGTAGGGCGTGCCAGTCATCAGATGCTCGGTGCCACGGTCGACACCAGCGGCCCGGACCCCGATGAGCACCTCGTCGGTGGCGATGCTCGGGCGTTCGATAGAGCTGACCGACAGCACATCACTGCTGCCGTAGCGGTCCTGGGTGACCGCCCGCATGTGGGGGACAGGTACCGCTGAGCGGTCTAGTGCTCTGTCTCTGTCTTGTGCGTTGTTTCTGTGGATCGGCATTTTGGTGACGGGCATATGGTTCTCCTACCAACTCTCGTACTATGTACGGCTACAGGAAAGACGCTATTCGTACTTTGTACGATACGCAAGCCCCACGTGCGAGGAGCGACAGATGTCACCACAGAAAGCTGAAGCGCCGAAGGTCGACGACGAAGCAGGTCGGCGGCCGCTGACAGCGGAGCGGGTTGTCGAAGGGGCAGTCGGTCTCGCCGATGAGATCGGTATCGACGCCTTCACCATCCGCAAGTTGGCCGATGCCATTGGCGTGAAACCGATGACGATCTACCACCACGTTCCGAACAAGGAAGCGATCGTCGACGGCATGGTCAATCAGGTCTTCTCTGAGATCGACCTCCCGCCGACCGACGTCGACTGGCGCTCGGCGATCTTGGTCCGGTCGCGTTCGATGCGCCAGGTGCTTGCAAAACACCCCTGGGCGTCGCCGCTGATGGAGTCGAGAACCGCGGCTGGGATGGCGACCTTGCGGCACCACGATGCAGTGCTCGGTTGTTTCCGAGGTGCTGGGTTCAGTCTGCAAGCCACCGGGCATGCGTACGCGGTGATCGACGCGTTCCTGTACGGATTCGCCCTTCAGGAAGCGACCTTGCCGGCCACGGGTGGCCCCGAGATGGCCGAGGTCGCATCGCAGATGGCAGAGCAAATGCCGGCCGACGAGTTTCCCCACCTGGCCGAATTCACCATGGGGCACGTGCTGCAACCTGGCTACGAATTCGGCGACGAGTTCGCATTCGGTCTCAACCTCATCCTCGACGCACTCGAGCGAACCGTTGAGGTCACCAAATAGGCCGCGTGCGTAGTGCCGGCGCGAGCCAGACCCGGCATGGCGGCCGACAGCTCGAAAAGCGCTATTGCAACAGCGCCATTGGGCTGCCGACGTTGTAGAGGCCGATGCCACCGAGCGACTTGTAGCCGAGCAGCTCTTGCACGCGGGTCGGCATCTCGCGAACCTTCTCGAGTGGCAGGTTCAAGAACATGTTTTCGCCGGTGCGAAGCCAGCCGACGACGTAGCCGTAGAACACGCCTCGTCGTGATTCGTCTTCGGTGGTGTTGGCGCCTCCGCCATGAAGCGTGCTGCCGAGGTAGTAAACAGCCGACCCTGCCTTCATCGCTGCATGGGTGATCTCGTGCGGTTGTGTCTCGCGGCCTGGCTCCCAGAGGTGTGAGCCTGGTACAACCTGCGTGGCGCCATTCTCGACGGTGAAGTCGGTCAGCGCGATGAGCGCCTGGATATCAAGCTCCATGTTTCCCTCTGGCATGTAGGGCCAAGCCTCTTTGTCGCGATGCAGTCGCTGTGCGTTTTCTCCGGGGCCGATCTGATCATCTGGGTGACGTTCAACAGGTAGTCGTCGCAATTCGGGCGGATGAAACGTTGGCAGACCTCGTGCATCAACGGGTCGGACATGTACTGCACGAAGGTTTCAGACTTGGCCAGAATGCCATCCATACGAATGGTCTTCTTGCCGTAGAAGTCGGCCATCTTCGAGTGCCTGGGTGTTTGGCCCTCGAGTTCTGTCGCTGCGATCAGCGCATCGAGGTCGTTGTTCAAGCCAGTGAGGTACCCGGTGCCCACCGCGTCTTCGACGATGCAAGCACCGTCACGCGCCATTGCTTCGCAGATCGGGCCCGACCCGAGACTGGCATTGATTGTTTCGATCTGGGGCATGGCTACTCCGTTCGCGCCCGCCAGACTCTGACCGACATTGGCTGTCGAACTGGTGCGCGTGCGACATGAAATGTTAGGAGCCGCTACTGCCACAGTCCAAATTGAACGGAGCCAGCGCCGACGAGCGGTTCCCGGCACCCTGCAACCATCGCAGAAGCCGAGTGCATGGCCGCACACCTGAGTGGATTGCGCACCTCACAAATTGCGCACCTCACAATGGGTAAAGCGCTACTCACACGAGTACTCTGCTCTCGCGTGGGGGTCATCGAGCGAAACAACGTACGCGTTTTGGGGCCGTCTCAAGGCAAGGCGATGATTTTCGCGCACGGGTTCGGTTGCGATCAAGAGATGTGGCGCTTGGTATCGCCACGATTCGCCGACGATCACCGGGTGGTTCTTTTCGACTATGTCGGCTGCGGCGGAAGCGACGCCAGCGCGTTCGATCCGACAAAGTACGCGTCGTTGGATGGCTACGTCTCCGACGTCATCGACATCATCGACGAGTTGGGTCTGAGCGATGTGATCTTCGTTGGCCACTCGGTCAGCGCCATGATCGGCGTGCTCGCCAGCATCGCTCGACCTGATCTATTCGGTGCGCTGGTGCTCGTCGGCCCGTCGCCCCGGTACATCGATGATGACGGCTACGTCGGAGGCTTCGCGTCGGCAGATATCGACGAGCTGCTCTCGTCTCTCGACAACAACTATCTCGGCTGGTCACGCACCATGGCGCCAGTGATCATGGACAACCGCGATCAGCCTGAATTGGCCGACGAACTCGAATCAAGCTTTTGTCGTGTCGATCCGGTCATCGCCCGCCAGTTTGCCGATGTGACGTTCCGGTCAGACAATCGCGAAGACTTGTCAAAAGTCGCCGTTCCGACCTTGATTGTGCAATCGGCCCGCGACGTCATTGCCTCCCAAACCGTGGGCGGCTTTGTCCATCAGCAGATCTCCGGAAGCGAGATGGTTGTGCTCGACGTGAGTGGTCACTGTCCACATCTGTCAGCACCAGAGCCCACGTATGAAGCGATCCGTCAGTTTGTCGCTCGAGTGCCGGTCTTGGCGTGACCGACCCGGTCGAATCGCCGCTCGACCACAATGAGATCGCCAGGAACTTTCGTTCGGCAGACCTTGGTCGCATCGTCGACTCGGGGCCGTTCGGGTTTGTCACCGCGGGGCAAAGCGAGATCATCGACGGTGTAAACACCACACTGGCCGATTGGCTCGGTCGCGAACCGGGAAACATCGTCGGCAAGCAAACGTTTCAAGACCTTCTCGCCCCGGGTGACCGCATCTATTTCGACACCCACATTCGTCCGATGCTCGAGGTAGAACGCGAGGTCCGCGAGATTGCGGTCCAACTCGTGCGAACAGACGGCAGCCGGCTGCCGGTGCTCATGAATGCGCTGCTGCGTGCCAACGAGGCCGGGGAGCATCGGGTCGAGATTGTTGTCGTCGATGCAACAGAACGACGTCGGTACGAACAAGAACTTCTGCGCGAGAGGAAGGTGGCCGAAGCATCCGAAGGCCTATTGCAGGTGATGTACGACGTGGTGTCTGGGCTCGCCGGAGCGACGTCGGTTGAGCAGGTCATCGAAGTGGTGACCGATCGGGGCGAGCGTTCTATCGCAGGGGCCGTCTGCTCAGTGTGGCTCTTCGACGCTGAGCGCAGTGTCGTGGTTCGCGCAGGTTTCAATGGTGAAGCGGGAACAGCCGTCAGCCTCACCGACGATCGTCCGGCACTGGCCCCTCTGACAGATGGCGAGCTGCTGGTCATCGACGATGTCGAACAGTCGGCTGTCGACTATCCCCGCTTGAGCGAAATGTCTCGAGAATCCGGATTTGTGAGCGTCGCGATCGCCCCGATGCTCGCAGGCGGCGTGCTGCGCGGCGTGATCTTCTACGGATTTGAGAACTCGCACCACGTCCCAGAGTCCGAACGCAGCGCGATGGCCTCCTTGGCAGGTCAGACCGCTCAGTCGCTGCAACGGGCACAGTCCATCGAAACGGAACGACGCAGCCGAGCCCGCCTCGAGAGCTTGTTTCGGTTCTCTACCGGGTTGGCGGGGGCGTTGACGGTTGACGAGGTGCTACAGGTGATCGCCGGTGTAAGCGTCGATTTACTCGGCGCGTGCCGGGTACGCCTGGCGATCCTCGAGGACGGGTTCTCAACCGTACGATTTGTGCGAGTCGCCGGGCAGGAAGGCGACGAAACCACGCTCGATCTCGATAGCAATGACGTCGCTTGTGCAGTGTTACGCACGGGCGAAGCGATCTTTCTCGACAGCGTCGATGAGGTACGCGACCTGTACCCCGAGAGTCCATTGCTCGGCGACGAGGGAATCGGTCGTGTGATTGCGGTTCCGCTGGTCCGAGACCGTGACGTGCTGGGAGCCTGGATGCTTGGTTATCCGAGCGCTCGACCGCCCGACGCTGACGACGTGACGCTGCTGCAACTGTTCGCAGAACAAGCGAGCCAAGCAACCAGCAGGGCGTTCTTCCATCAGAACGAAGCCGCTGCTCGTGCTCGGGCCGACATTCGCCTCACCATATCCGAATCGCTCAATGCTGCGGTCACGACCCAGGAGGTGGCCGAGGCCATCACCGTGCAAGGTCGTAAGGCGTTTGACGCAAGCGGCCTGGCCGTATTCGTGATCGACCCGAATCATCCTGATTCACTTGAGTTCGTCGCCGGCGCTGGCCTGAACGAAGCGCCACCGTTGGACGAGGCAGCCATTGCGCGTTCCGACTTCGAATCGGCCGCTGGCTGCCAAATTATGGCGCCCGTGTACCTCGAAAGGTCGGCCATGGACGCGCTTCGCATCGGCCCATTGACCAAGCACCTCTGGGAAGCGGTGGTCTTGTTGCCGATGTATGTCTCGGGGCAGATGATGGGACTCATCGTTATCGGCTTCGACGAGGCAAAGGTGGTGACCCCGGGTACGCGAGTAGCGCTTGGCGGCCTGGCCGCCGAGGCAAGTGCCGCTCTTGGTCGGGCGCGCA
>JBDNHG010000033.1:0-5452 GCA_041688925.1 Acidimicrobiales bacterium
CAATGTCAACGAACCGGTCGTCGAACGTCCCGACAAGCTGAACTCGATTTGAGGTGTGGACATGAGCCTGTTTCCGAACCCGCCGGACAGCACGAGCGCGGTCGCCGAGTCCGATTGGTCTGAGGCGGTCGGCCGGGCCGCGATGTACGGCTTCTTGTCGCGGGCGTTGCTGTTCCCGACAGCCAACGGTTATTCCAGCATCCGCAGCGAGCTGGTGCCGATTCTCGAATCGTTTTCCATCCGATCGGCGGAACTGCGGGTCGCTCTCGCCAATGCGATTTCGACGCACGGCACAGATCGCGACGAGCTTCGAGTGGCGCACTCACGGTTGTTTACACATATAGAGAACCAGGACTGCCCGGTTCACGAGAGTGCTTTTGCGCCCGGCGATGTCTTCCGTAGAGCCGACGTCATGGCCGACATCGCGGCGTTCTATACCGCCCACGGCCTCCAGACCGGCGGTGTCGAGCGCGAACGGATCGACAACATAGCGACCGAGCTCGAATTCATGTCGTTTCTGGCCCGAAAAGAGGCCTACGCTATCCAGCACCTCGGTGTCGATGAGCGCGAAGAATGCCGGCGGTCTCAGCAGGGTTTTCTTCGTGATCACCTGGCGTGTTGGGCAACGGGCTTCGCCTCTCGGGTCCAACTGCTCGCCGATCATCGGTTCTTCGAAGCAATCTGTGCGCTGCTTGCTGCATGGATCGAAGCCGAAAAGGGGTATCTCGAGGTCGAAGCTGCAGCTGACCGCAGCGAACCTCAGCCGCTTCCGGAACCCGACGACGGTTTGTGTGGTGTGACGTCTGCTGATACTCCGGTACAAATTGGAAGGACCCGGGCATGAAGGCGTTCTCGAAGCCGGTGCGGCGTCGTCGGCTGATGCTCCTCGCCATCGTCGTGGCCGCGGCCCTGACGTTGCAAATCGCCGACGTGCATCCGGCCGTGGCTCAGATACCAGAGTTGACAGCGCACCAGATTTCGAGTTCGGTCGCGCTTGACCCCGGAGCCAGACTGTGGACCCGGGCGCAACCGGTAGCCATGCCCCTCAGCGCGCAGGCGGGCGTCTGGCCGTTCGGTGGTGGGTCGGTCTCGATGGTCGAAGTGCGGGCGGTTCACACCGACACCGAGCTGTTCATCAAGCTGTCATGGGATGACGAGACGTTCGATGCCAAGCCCAGCGGCATCGATCGATTCGTTGACGCCGCGGCCGTCGAGTTTCCTTCCGAGGCTCGATCTTCGGTACCGGCCATTTGTATGGGCCAGGCCGACGGCGGTGTCAACATCTGGCACTGGCAGGCCGGCATGTCCGAGGGGCGGCCCCAAACGATCGAGGACCTGAGCGAACACGGCTATGTCGATCGATACCCGTCGACCGATGACCTGTACTTCCCGGCCCGTGAAGCGGGAAACCCGGTTGCCACGCCGCTGCCGGTGACCGACCTGGTGGCGGTCGGGTTCGGGACTCTGGCGCCGGCGTCGGAACAAAACGTGCAGGGCCGCGCCGAGTGGTCCAACGACCGTTGGGAAGTAGTCTTTTCGCGAGGCTTGTCCGACGCTTCGATCGACCAGATCGATCTGGGCGAAGAACCCAGCGTCGACATCGCCGTCGCCGTGTGGGACGGAAGCCGAAAAGAACGCGACGGTCGCAAGTCGGTCTCGCAGTTCGTGTTGCTGAACGTGTCGCCCGAAGGGCCGCCGCGCCAAGGTCTGGTCATGATCGGCGTGCTCGGGATTGGTGTGATCATTGCCGGTGCTCTGATGTTGCAACAGGCGACCGATCGTCGATCCTTGCCGCAAGACGTGTCATGAACGTCGCGACGGGCTCGGTGGCACCGGGCACGGCACCGGAGGATGCTGGGTTTTCGACCAGATCACTGGCCGCGATGCTGATTGGGGCGTCGGTCCTCGAGCTCGTGATCCTTCGCATTGGGACGCGAACCGCAATCCACATCCCTGGTATCGAATCAGTACGCGGTCCGTATCGGCTGATCGCCGGTTTCGGGCGGCTCGCCTTCGCTCTGGCGGTGGTGCTGCTGGCGTTCCTGCTGATGCGCCTGGTGCGAGATCTTCATCGCCGAGGCCTCGACTATCTCAGCGCGTCGGTTCTTGGTTTCACCCTCGCTGCAGTGCTGGCCAGAACGGGCGCAATCGATAGTGGTGTCCTTGCGGCGGTCACCATTGCCGTTGTCCTGGTCCTCATGTTTGGTGTGTTCAGCGCATGCGATCGGTTTGTCGCCGTGCCGATCGGGTTGTGCGCCCTGGCTTTTGCGGTCGCGGCGACGGCCGGCGTGCTGTACCGCTGGACCGGCGTGTTGTCGACGGGAACGCTTGGCTGGCTCACGCTGCGGTCCGAAGAGCTCGCCATTATTGCTGCCGTCGTCTCGGGGCCGCTGGTGCGCCGAGGCCTTGGACTTCCCCCAATACCCTCGCCGAGGCTCATGTGGACGGCGGTGGGAACCGCAGTGGTGGTGATTGGGGCAACCGTTGCCAACCCATCGAGCACGCACATCCTCATGCTGTGGAACTTTGGGCTCACCGGCGTGCTTCCTGCTGCCGTGTACGGCTTGGCCGCTGCATCGCTCGTGGTGAGCATCGCCTCGGCAGCCCGTCACGATCGGCCAGGGGTCGCCGCTGCGCTGGTGCTGTTACTGCTGGGTGGCATCGGCTTGATCAGCACATACCAAAGCGGCCTGACGATCGCTGGCTTGGCCCTGGCGGCCCTACCTGGCGACGCACGTACTGCTGGTTAGCACCGGCGCCTGCGAGCAGTAGCCCCGAAGAGGCCACCTCGAGTGCGTCGAGGCCGAGATTCGCTCGGATGTCGGCGTGCACGGCGATCAGTTCGTGGAACTGATCGAAGAAACGAAGCCTCAAGACGATCGATGCTCATACAAGCTCCCTTTTTGCGCGTGCCGCGCCGAGCAGCGAGCGCTGCGAAACGCGACCAGGCTGGCGAAGATTGCCGTCGCTGTGTCAGCTGTCTTTCTCGAGCGAGCGAGCTACAGCGGGAAGACGGCGTGCCTTGCCTTCTTCGCCCTTCGGCACAACCATGCCGGTGTGGTGCAGCCCCATGTACGCGACGTGCGCGGTAGTTACCGCGGTCGTGAAACCCTGCTGGTCTTGCATCGCGTTGACCGACCGTTTGATGGTCGAGGCGACAAATGGGTCTTGCCATGCGATCTTGGTTGCCAGTTCGGTTGTGAACTCGTCGAGATCAGCGAGCGGCACAACATGGCTCACAAAACCGAGGTCGAGCAACTGATCGGCATCTAAGAATTCAGCCGTCCAGAGCAGTTCTTTGGTTTGTCGCGGACCCAGGTCCCACGGCACGGAGAAGTACTGGAAATGCGCCGGCAGGAAACGAGCGTTGTCAGCAGCGACGATCAGGTCCATCGCCGACGCGATCATCCAGCCGCCATAGATACAGAAACCCTGCACCGCAGCGATCGTCGGCTTTGGCACGTTGCGCCACCGCAACGTGTTGCCGACGTTGAGATCCCATGACCGTTGTTGTTCACCGACTGGCCCTGGCTTGTAGGGGCGGGCCTCGCGGTCGGCCAGTTCCTCGGTGGTGCCCAGGTCATGGCCCGACGAGAAGTGTTCGCCTTCGCCTCGCAGCACGATGACGCGCACGTCATGATCGGCAACAGCTGCGTCGAATGCTTCGTCGAGCTGCTCGAGCAGCTGGCGCGACTGGGCGTTTCGGTACTGCGGTCGGTTCAGTGTGATGCGAGCGAGACGCCCGTCGACTTCATAGGTCACGTCTTCACTCATGACCGCCGAGCTTAGGTCCGTCTCAGCTGGTGAAACGAAACCGGGTGACGTCGGTGGGGAAGTCGAACCAGGCCATTGCTTTCGCAGGGGTCAGCACGCGCAGGCCACCCGAGTCGGGGCCTTCCCAACTGTCGGCATCAGGGGAATAGCCCATCTTGGAGTATTTTCCAGCGAACTGCTGCGCCAAGCGCGCGCCGAACGCCAAACCCGGAGGCTCAGCGGCGTTCGAGACACCCTCGACGATCACTGCCTCTTGGCCGTTTTCGAGATGCAGCACGCAGGCCGCATTCTTCACAAGGTTTCGCACGTGAAGCGTGTCTGGTGACCCGTCGTACCAGAATGCACCGTCGACCCACACACCCCAGCGCGGCACAACGTGTGGGGCAGCGTCGCTGCGAGTGGTCGCCATCCAATAGTGCAGCGACTCGACTAACCGCTGCTCGACAACCGACCAGGCCAATACGCCATCGTCGGTTTCTGGCACGCCATAACCATCGGGCATGTCGGGCCGGTCGCGGAGTGGATCGCTCATCGCCTCAACATATCGCGTCGCAAGGCCCCGGCCGCTTGACCGTTACCCCGAGGTCTCGTACCGTTGCACCAGGCGAAATGGGGGTGAAGCATGGCGGGATCTGCAGGTGCTTTTGTCGGAGGTCTGTTCCTTCACGAACTCGATGAGTTGACCCGATTGACCGACCGCGAGCTGATCGAACGCGTCCGAGCCGTGCTTTGTGGTTCGACGTACTGGGAGGGTGGTGATCTTCGTGCCGACACAGGCGGGTTGCGTGAGTACGCGCCGACCGAGTTGTCGCTGTGGTCTGATCCCTTTGGGGCGTTGAGTCTCGATCTCGAAGTACGACTCGGTCGCGCGTTCGAAGCAGCACTGCCGTCGCCACGCACGAACGCGTATCGGCGGGCGCTGCGAGTCGTTGTTGCCACCTTCGAGGATGCCGAACTGGTGCAGCGGCTTCAGATCGATGACCCAGGTGGCCCCGGCATCATGGCGTCAGCGACGGTCATGACCCTAGTCGACGCCATCCAGTGGCGATGGCCGCTGCGCGTCGCGACCACCGAGCCGATGTGGCTTGGTGACTTGCAGAGTTCGTATCACCACGGCACGGTCTATACCGCCGAATACCTCGATGGTTTGTCGGCTTCAGACTTTGAGATCGTGCTCATCGATCCGTGGTCGATCGACTCGTTACCTGACGCCGTGCTCGCCGTGCTCGAGCGAGCATCGTGCATCATCGCTGTCGGGCGAGGTCCGGCTCGCATGACGCTGCACGACGTTGTCACACGGCTGGGCCCGCCGATCGCACTCGCCATTCCGGACGAGCCGTCGGCATGGTGGGGCCAGCTGTTCGATGCGCTCAGCCATGACGAACCAATCGATGTGGCGGCTCATGGCGCCCACCCCGACGCACTCATCGCCGGTCCGCGGCTCGGTCTCGACGCGACTGCGTCGGGGCGGTGGGCGAGTGCAGTCGTCGATGTCATCCCGACTATTGGTTTGGTACGTGAGTACATACCCGACTTCGATTATCGCTTCGAGTCAGGTGGCGCATCCGAGATCTCGCGGCAGGCCATCGAATTCGAAGCGGCAGTTGGGGCCGAAGCTGGCCCACCGCCAGATCCGGGTTTCGACGTCGGGGGCGAAGCGATGGCAGCGTCACCTATG
>JBDNHG010000034.1:0-3703 GCA_041688925.1 Acidimicrobiales bacterium
ACGACGATGGCATCCTTGGCCGTATCGGCCGCGCTGATCGTTCCGGTGATCTGCACCGGCGCTGTCTCGTTCCCGCTGTCGATGACCAGCGAGCCGATGTCGTCGAATACATTGATGACCAGCAGCGAATTCGCCAGAGATGCCTCGAGAACCAAATTGGTTCCGTCCGGTCGACTGCAAGAGTCGACGAAGAACGTCTGTGAATACTTCGGTGAGATCAGCGAGATGGTTGACCCGAAGAACTCGCGATCGGTAGGTGTAATCGAGAATCGAAGTTCGAGTACCGACGTGCCATCGGTGCGGCGTAGTTCGACGGTGTCAGGTTCTTCGGTCACGATTTCGACCCAGGCACGGGCCAGTGAGTTGCCAAACTGTCGCGTGGCGACCGGTGTTGCAGCGCCGCCGCTGGCAAGGGTGGCGAAGGCGATATCGGGGTTGGCCGTGCCCGCGATGAATGAGATGCCGTTCACGGTCACGAAGTAGGCGGTGTTGATATCGCCGCCAGGAGTCGACGTACAACGTTCATCGGCTGCGAACTCGACCACGAAACGAATGCAGTACCCCTCGTCGGCGTAGAAGGCACGAACGACGATCGACTGTTCGCCAGCCGATGTTCTCAGGAGAATGGTTGCATCGTTCTCGGCTCGTAGGCGGGCGATGGCACTGCGCAGCGCGGCCCGATCGCTGGGTTCGACGACGCCGTCGACCTGTAGCCCGAGTACTTCTTCGACCGCGAACGTTGCGTCTTCGGTATCGGGACCGAATCGGTCATCGACGGTGATTGACACGGGACGCTCGAGAACCAAGTCATTCCAGATGTTCAACCGGCTCTGCCAGGAGCCCACGAATGCAGACTGGTCGCCGCGGGACACAACGCTGTCGGGCGTGTCTCTCTCCAATTCGGCCACGGTCTCTTCGAGGCGGTCACGGTCTGCGAAGGAGGCAACACCGTCGACCTCGAGGTCGGCGAAACTCTCGAAGCTGCGCTGAGCGGCCTCGGTGTCGGGCCCATAGACACCATCTTCGGCGATGCGTTCGCTCGCGAGGTTTACGTAGCCGATCAGGTCATTGAGCAGATCTTGGGTGTCTTCGACCGCAGCACCCTCGCTGCCGGTCGCGAGAAGTGGCGATGGCGCCGGCGGTTCGATTGTGCGGTCGGGTACGGTGGCGGGTGCAGGAGTGGCGGGCGCTGGGGTCAGGGGTGCGGTGACGACCACGCCGGTCTCGACAGGAGCCGTGGTGGCAAGCGGCTCGGACGATGGCACGACGTCGATAGCTGCTCCGGTGGTCAACTCGTCGCCTGATGAGCTCGAGCCACACGCCCCAAAGGCGAGTATCAGTGCGGCAAGTGTGAGCGATTGGACGAGACGTGTTGCGCGTGGGGCCATGCTTGAAGCTACCCGCTTCAGGTGACGCGCAAACGTGCCCCCGCTCCCGGCGAGCAGATACTCATGGGCAGGCTGACCAGCTCAGGATCCACTCGGTGAAACGGCGTAGCTGTAACTCAGAAGCTGGTCACCTCGCCACGACGAGACCACTTGATAGGCATGGCCGACTTCGAGTTGCAGCGCGGCCACGAAGGAGAAGCGGATCGCCTGAGAACACGATCGGCGGATAGACGCGGCGATCAGATCCCGATCGGTCGAGACGACGGGTCAGGCCTTCGACCGAACGTCCAAAGGCGGCCCAGCGCTCGAGATCGATCGTCCGTCGAATTCGCTCGCCCCATTGGGAAACCCGCTGCCCCCAGCGACCAGCGACGATGGCGCTCACCAGACGTTCGAGGTTTGTGCACGCCGGGGGGAGCAACCACGGCACCGAGGTCACGATGAGCACGTTGGGTCGCCGGTCAGCACCGTGTCGAGGCGGTCCCGCCACCACACCTCATTGGTGATGTCGGCGACCCAGGTGTCGGAAATGTTCCAGTCGTCGATGACTCAGCACCAGACCCAGCACCAGTCTCGGCGGTGAAGGTGCTGCGGCGCCACTGTCGGAAGTCATCTGCAGATTCGACCTGACTGCGGCTCTGCCCGTGGGCGCCAGCGTCTCAAGACCCAGCGTTTCAAGACAAGGCTCAGTCCTGTGCGTCGTGCGGTGAGAACCGTCGAGGTGCGCGGGTAAGCAGATCGATCACACGCGCCTGCGCACGCTGCCCATAGGTATCTACGGCGACGATGACGAGGTCGGGTCCGGCAAGCTCGAGCGCTACTTGCAGACAAGCGCCGCAGGGAAACGTGAAATCGTCGTTGGTGCGAGGCGAGCACAATGCGAGTACTCGGGGGCGGATCTGCTGGGTGATGGCGCTGAAGAGGGCGACTCGTTCGGAGCACATTGCCAGACCAAGCGAGACGTTCTCGATGAGCGTGCCGAGAACTTCTTCGCCGTCGGCTCCAATCAGACCTGCGCCCATCTTGAAGCTCGAATACGGCGAGTACGAACGTGCACGCGCTCGGACGGCTGCGTCGACGGCGGCATCAACCGCGCCCACGCTGGATGAATCGCCTTGGGACGAAGTGTGTTGGTCACTCATAGGTCAGCACCGCTCAATCAGGCGTCGATGCGGGTTGCCGCACCATTGTCGTCAATTTCGAAGACGACGGCGTCGACTTCTTCGTTGCGACTGATCTGCTCGACGAGTGTCTCGGCAAGTGATGATCCTTCGAGCGCACGTTCGAAGAGATTGCGACTCAGCGAACCTGGCACTATGACAACATCGGCACCTACCTGAGCAAGCGCCGTGAGTACGGCACTGATACTTGGCAGAGTGGCAACCCAACCTTGGCCGACCACCTCGTGGTCGTTCAGCCAGCCGATCTGCTCGGCGAGCGCCGTGCGTTCGCTCAGCTGCGCGTCGCCCGCCACAAGAGGTCCTTCGGGATGCTGGCTATCGCCCCACGTTTCCTCCGAGCGATCGTACAGGGTGACAGGAACGTGCGACCGGACCGCGAGTGCCAGCGCGACCGTGAAGCCGTAACTGTCGGCAGGCACCTGGTCGCTATTGGTGATGAGCAGAACACCCTTGGTCGCAGCAAAGGGCGATGCCACGTCGGCGTTGTTTGTCGTAGTCGGTGTAGTAGTCGATTCCATACCGGTGGAATACCCGATGGGCGCTGCACCGAAACCTCGACCGCTACGAGGATTGCGACTCGGTCGGTGTGACGGTTACCGCCGAATGGACGACACGTTGTGGAAACGGAATCTCGACGCCATTTGCTCGGAAGCTGCGAGTAATCGCACGCGCCACTTCGTCGCGGACGCGCCATGTTGCCGCGATTGAAGGTGGGTGCCAAAAGCGCACGGCAAGGTCGATGCCCGAATCACCGAAGTTGTGAACGAAGACCTCGGCACCGGGGCTGGTCATCACTCCATCGACCGATTGTGCGGCCTCGAGCGCCACCGCGGCTGCTACGTCGAGATCGGTTGCGTACGCGACGCCGACATCGAGCGTGGTGCGACGGCGGCCGTTCTGGGTGTGGTTCACGATGGGGTTCTTGATGACACTTGCGCTGGGCAGCAACACGGTCTCGCCGTCGGGCGTGCGGATAGTCACCGTTCGGGCGTCGCAGTTGCAAGATGACGCCGGCGACGAAGTTTTCGAGAATGTCTTGCAGCGCAAAGGCAAGCGCGATACCGACGATGCCGAGCGCACCGAGTACCGGTGCAACTGCAATGCTGAGTGCTTCGAGCGAGTAGACAAACCCGA
>JBDNHG010000035.1:0-6889 GCA_041688925.1 Acidimicrobiales bacterium
ATGGTCAGCGGCGAACCCGTACCGGTCGAAGTCGGTCCGGGCGACGAGGTGATCGGAGCCACGATCAATGCCAACGGCTCGCTCGTAGTCGAGGCGACCAAGGTCGGCGCCGACACTGCGTTGGCACAGATCATCAAGCTGGTCGATCAGGCCCAAGGCAGCCGGGCCCAGGTGCAACGACTCGCCGACCGAGTGTCAGCAGTGTTCGTGCCGGTTGCGATCCTCGCGTCCCTGATCACCTTGGCTGCCTGGCTTCTGCTCGGCTCCGATTCTGGCGACGCTTTTACAGCCTCGGTCGCCGTTCTCATCATTGCCTGCCCGTGTGCCCTTGGTCTGGCCACGCCGCTCGGGATCATGGTCGGCACCGGCCGTGGCGCACAGCTTGGCGTGATCATCAAAGGTGGCGAGGTGCTGGAAGACAGTCGCTCTATCGATGTCGTCGTCGTCGACAAAACAGGCACCATCACCGAAGGACAGATGTCGCTGAACAAGGTGCTCGATGCTGGCCTGTCAACCCAAGACCGCGACCTGGTCCACCAGATGGCGGCATCGGTCGAGGTCCTATCCGAGCATCCGATCGCGCAAGCCATCGCCCGCTCCGTCGACGTTCATCTCGACGTCAAAGACTTCGAGAACATCCCAGGATCTGGTGTGACGGCCAAAGTCGGCCAGTCTGAAATCAGAGTTGGACGTCGCAGCCTCTTTGACCACCTGTCTAGCGATGTCGAGCAGCGCGCCGCCGACGCCGAGGCCAAAGGGGCAACGGCGGTGTTCGCCGGGCGCGACGGTGCTGCCGAACTGGTCTTCGTCGTGACCGATCAGGTGAAATCGACATCGGCTGCGGCCATTGCTGCCCTGCACGATCAAGGCCTGTCGGTCACGCTTCTCACGGGCGACAACGAGCGCACAGCCCAAGCCGTTGCAACCGAGGTCGGCATTGGATCCGTCGACGGTGACGCCGTGATTGCCGAGGTCTATCCCGACGACAAGGCTGCGGTCATCAGACGGCTTCAAGGGGAAGGCAAACGAGTCGCCATGGTTGGCGATGGCATCAACGATGCTCCTGCTCTTGCTCAGGCAGATCTTGGCATCGCCGTCGGCACGGGTACCGATGTCGCCATCGAAGCATCAGACCTGACCATCGTCTCAGGCGATCTTCGGGCCGTTGCCGATGCCATTGCGCTGTCGCGGCGCACGCTGTCCACCATCAAAGGCAACCTGTTCTGGGCCTTCGCCTACAACGCTGCGGCAATCCCGCTCGCAGCGTCCGGCGTACTCAACCCGATGATCGCCGCGGCAGCAATGGGCATGTCATCACTGTTCGTTGTGAGCAACAGCCTGCGCCTCCGCAGTTTCGCCGGCTACCGACGAACAGACCTCTGATCCACCACCCCCAATCCCGAAAGCGATTTCTCTGTGACTACACCAACAACATTCAACGTGCCCGATATCAGCTGCCAACACTGCATCGACGCCATCACGCGTGAAGTGACGGCAGTCGATGGCGTAACCGATGTGGCGATTGACCTCGACGCCAAGACCGTCGCCGTCGTCGGCGGAGACAACTCGGCTGTCCTAACCGCTATTGATGAAGCCGGCTACGACGTCGCCTGAGAGCTGAGAGCCCGCGTTCTCGCCGGTGGTCAGGCCATCGCGTGTGATGAAGCCGCTCGCCAGGATGTGGTGACATAGTCGTCGAACTGCACCTGGCGGGTCATCGCCCAATAGTCGACGAGTAGCCAGGGTGAGTTGGTCACGACCCGACCATCGTCGCCACGAAACCAGCTGTTGACCGAGTGGTGACTCCACGGCATCTGCTGGTTGTCTTCGTCGACCTGGTCGTTGTAGACATCGTGCGGTTCCTGTTTGACCTCGAGCGAGGACCAGCCCTGCTCCATCATCCCCTGCAGACAGGCCAACACATAGGTGACTTGGCACTCGATCTGGAAGATTGAGCTTCCGCCGTGGGCGAGGTTGGTGTTCGGCCCAGACAGGCAGAAGAGGTTGGGGAAGTCGGGCACGGTGATGCCGAGGTGGGCTTTTGGATTGCCGTCCCACACCTCGCGCAGCATGCGACCCGATCGCCCCCGTAGTGGCAGCGATCCGAGAATGTCGACGGCATCGAAGCCGGTTGCGTAGACGATCACGTCGACTTCGGTGTGCGCACCGTCTTCTGTCGTGATGCCAGTTTCATCGATTTCGCAGATGTTTTGCGTCACCAGGCGCACGTGGTCTTGGCGCAACATCTTGAACCAGTGGTTGTCGACGAGCATCCGCTTTCCATAGGGAGGAAACGTCGGCGTCATTGCCTCGATCAGGTCGTCGCGACCCTCGAGTTCGGCGTGAATGTGTTGCAGCAGTTCTTGGCGCAGCCGTTCGTTGGCAGCGTTCATTGAACGGTCGGGGTCGGTCCATCCAGGATCGGCCAGGATGATTGGGTGCACGCGATTGCCGAACGTCCACAGCAGCCGGAGGCGGAACCAGCTTTGGTAGAACGGCATGTTTGCGAACAGCCATTGTGATGCTGCTTCGACGTCGCGGTGGTACCTGGCGTCGGGGTAGATCCATGGCGCGGACCGCTGAAAGACGGTGACCGCTGCGGCGTCGGCGGCAATGGTGGGGCCGATCTGTATTGCGCTCGCGCCGGTGCCGATGATGGCGATGCGCTTGCCTGTCATGACGAGATCATCGGGCCAGGCAGCGCTGTGGAACGATGGACCGGCGAATCGATCTTGCCCTGTAATAGCAGGGGTCTTCGGGGTCGAGATCAGGCCAACGGCGCCGATGATCGCGTTGGCTTCGATCGAAGCAACGGTGCCCGAACGGTCACGGGTGTGCACGATCCAGCGTTGCCGATCGGCGTCGTACTCGGCCTCGGTCACGTCGGTGCCGAACTGCACATGTTCTGGAATGCCTCGTTCTGCAGCGCACTGCTGGAAGTAGGCCAGGATCTCGTCGCGTTTCGAAAAGTGCCGCGTCCACAGTGCATTGGGAGCGAATGAGTAGCTGTACAGGTGATTGGGGGTGTCGACGCCACATCCCGGATACTTGTTTTCGATCCACACGCCACCGACGGCCTCGTTTCGTTCGATGATCGTGTAGCGGATACCGGCCTGTGCGAGCCGTATTGCCGCACAGAGGCCCGCCATGCCGGCGCCGACGATTACCACGAGGAAGTCGTCGCGTTGCGCGGGGACTGTGAACTTTGGCGCCCGTGGGTCGGTGTCTGCGAAGTTGGCATCATCGATCATGAGATCGAGGTACTGGGGGCCGACGGCCTCGCCGGCGCTTACGCTCATCATGTCGAGCAGCAGTTGTGGTTCAGGAAGCGGCGGCAATGTTCCGTCACCGTCGAGATGATCCATGATTGCAGTGATGGCCCAGGCGCGCAGGTCGTCCATTTCGTCGGAGGTCATGCGAACGGGGCGCCCGTCGGCCTGGTCGAGCGCAGCCCGCAGTCGCGGCAGCGGACCGAGGTCGCCGGTGAGCTGGATGGTGGCCATCAAGAGTGCACGGAGTTGAGCGTGAGTAACTGCATCAACTATGCCTTGCATACGACGAAGTGTAGCCTGTAGAGTACGCAGTACGCAAGAACTGATTTTGCGACAATCGATTTGGTCGATGCGACCGAACCGACCGAAGATGCGCAGACATGCGCCGAACGGATTGCCATGAATATCTGCTCCTCATCCAAGACTCTCTGGGGTCATCACGTAGTGACTGAGGTCGTGTCGTGAGCCGCCGTTTCGAAGGCAGGGTCGCTGTTCTTGCTGGTGCGGCTGCGGGCATCGGCCGCGCCACGGCGCTTCGCCTGTTGTCCGAGGGGGCCGACGTCATGGTCGGCGACGCCAACGCCGACGCCGGCATCATTTTCATGAACGACATGGCCGAAGCCGGACATGGCGAGCACGTCGACTTCCTGCGCACAGACGTTTCGGTCGAGGCCGATGTGATCGCTCTGACCGACGCTGCGCTGAAACGATTCGGTGCAATCGACGTCATGTTCAACAACGCCGGGTTCGGCGGTGCGATCGGTCCGTTGACCGAGATGGACGTCGACCACTTCGACGAAACGTTCGCCGTCATGGTGCGCGGCGTCTTTCTTGGAACCAAACACGCGGCACGCGCCATGATCGCCGGCGGGAGCGGTGGCTCGATCGTGAACACGGCATCGATCGCCGGCTTGGCGGGCGGTGTGCCACCACTGCCGTACTCCGCCGCGAAATCTGCAGTCGTCAGCATGACCAAGAACTCGGCGATCGAACTTGCTCACCACCGCATCCGCGTCAACGCCGTCTGCCCGGGCATCATCTTCACCGACCTGATGCACCGCGGCCGTGAAGCCGAGGCCGAGGCCGTGATCGCCGAAATTTAACCCTGGCCTGACCGCGGCGAACCCGAACACATCGCCGCTGCGGTGGCCTATCTTGCTAGCGATGATGCCGCCTTTGTCACCGGCGAGGCGCATGCGGTCGATGGCGGTTATCTTGCTAACGGCCTGCTCGCTGTGCATCCTCTGCCCGGGGGAAGCCGCCGCCCCACCTACAGCGGAATCACCAGGGGTAACACCGGCCAGAGCACAGAAGTGCGTCGACTCACAGCTGAAGGAACCCAATCATGACCCGTCCACTACGGGGCCGAACCATCATCGTCACTGGCGCAGCGTCGGGCGTAGGTGCCGCGACCAGTCGCCGAATCGCCGCCGAGGGCGCCGCCGCGGTTCTCGCCGGTATCGATCTCAGTGGCCAAGTCGACGGCCTCGTCAACAATGCCGGAATCACCGGCGAGTTCGGGCGACTCGATCAATCAACCGAGGCAGACTTCGATCGCCTGGTCAACGTAAACCTGCGGGGTGCGTTCTTGATGTTCTGCGCCGTGCACGCGCAACTCATCGCTAACGGTGGCTCGATCGTGAATACACTTTCCTACGCTGCCGGCCACGCCAGCACCACGCTTGGTTTCTACGGCATGACCAAGGCAGGTCTACGCAGCCTCACCCAGACCGCGGCCATCGAGCTTGCAAAAAAGGGAGTCCGAGTCAATGCCGTTGCTCCTGGCCCGATCGACACGCCGATGATCCGCAAGTACGAAGAGCGGATGAACCGTGGCGACGAAGTCTCGGGACGTCAAGTCATTGCCACGGGTGTTCCCATGCAGCGTTATGCCCAACCAGAAGAGATCGCGAGCGTCATCGCGTTCCTGCTCGGGCCTGATGCGTCATTCGTCACCGGCACCGTTGTTGCGGTCGATGGCGGAATGAGCGCGGCATGACACTGCGCTCAATCATCGACTGAAGCCTTCAGGCCAAGCACCATGGCCCGGAGCCCGAATTCGAACTGTTCGTCGTCACTATCGACGCTGAGCACATTGGCCAAGGCTTCGGGTTCGGCTATCTCGACATCGAGCACCGACATCAACGACACGACACGACGACGACGACTTTCTACGTCGGCGCTGGGTCGGCGTCCGGTCAGGATGTGCCGCTCGATCTCGAACAATGTGTAACCCATCACATAGGTCGACATCACCCAGTAGACGCGGCCAACCAACTCGGGTTGTAGCCCACCGTCGATCAGCAGCGAGGCGAATTCGCCGTTCACTCTCAGCCCGGTCGCCGATGATTGGATGGGCCGTTGCAATACCAGCGTGGCAAGTTCGGGGTGGGCGAGAAGTCCGGCCCGAACCTGGCGAGAGATGCGGGTCACTTGCTCGGGCCATGCATCGTCTGACGGCTCGGTCGCGAATTCCTCGATCACCCGATCACTGACCAGCGCAAGCAGTTCTTCTTTGTCTTGCACGTGGCGATACGGCGACATTGCACCAACACCGAGATCTGCGGCGAGTTGGCGCATCGACAGCGACTCGAGTCCGTGTGCGTCGACCCGCGCCAGCGCAGCGTCGACGATGGTCTGCCTGGTCAGGGGCGAGCGCTCGGTCGGTCCATCAGCCATGCGATACAGCGTACGCACGCGTGGCCGTTGTGGACCGGACCTCGGGTGCGGCACGTTCGGCAATGATGATGCTGTTACGACATTGCGTCGTAGTATGGCCATCGACATGGTCATGGGTGCGAGCCCTAGACCGAATCCAGAAACCTGCACTACCCCGAGGAACTTGTGACACGCATCGCCCGATTGGCCACCACAATCCGTTCTGGCACTGTCGCGTGCGTCGCAGCAATCATTGTGCTGGCGGCGGTTGTCGGTGCCTGCGGCTCGAGCAACACTGCGCCGACACGTCAAGCCAGCACCGGCGACGAAGACGGGGCGTTGGTCTACGCCACGAGCTGCGCATCGTGCCACGGCGATGACTTGCGAGGGACCGACAAGGGCCCATCACACCTGTCGATCGTGTACGAACCGAATCATCACGGCGATGCGGCGTTCCGTTCCGCGATTATCAATGGCGCCCAGCAACACCACTGGAACTTCGGCGACATGGAGCCGGTCGAGGGGCTGTCCGACGGCGAGGTCGAAGCGGTCATTGCTTTCGTGCGGTCCGAGCAGGAACGACTCGGATTCGACAGGTAACCCTGCGAGAGGGTTATGAATCGGCCAGGTGGTAGGTGAGGGCGATGGCCACGCACTCGCGCAGCTCATCTTCGGCGAGAGGCTCGCCAGCGCGGAACAGCAGTGCCCGTTCGCCGTCATAGGTGAACGTGTCACCGAAGAGCATCTTGCACCTGTCGACCAGGTTCGTGTGGCAGATGAAGAACAGCGCGTAGTCGTGGTTGTGTCAGCGTCTTGTCTCCCCATGGGGGAGAGTCAAGCGGCAATTCTCGCGATTCCTACGAAACCGCATTCGACCATCGCCGAGCGGCACCTGCGGCCGGCCAATCTTGGCGATTGGCAAGGCCAACGGCAGCGAGCTTCGTTTTGACTGGGTCGGG
>JBDNHG010000036.1:0-2379 GCA_041688925.1 Acidimicrobiales bacterium
CCCTGTTGCGACATCGTCGAACAACGCGGGCGGAATCGCCATGAACGCGACCGGCACCGGCTCGGCGTCGCCAACCGCTTCGGCCAAACGGGTATACGTCTCGGAACCCGTGTAGTCGCCGCGGACATAGGTGATTCGTTTGACCAGGTCGTCGACGTGGGTCGAGTCATGGTGGGCAAGCGCTTCGCGAGCTCGAGCACGAATTGTTTCGTCGTCTCCTTCGCTTCGGGCCACGCCGATGATCCGAGGGCGAATGCCGTCGACGGTCAGTTCGTAGAGCGCCGGGAACAACTTCTTGTACGCGAGGTCGCCGGTGATACCGAACAGGATCAGGGTGTTCGAGTGGTCGGTGGCAGCCGAGGTCATGAGCGCGGCGCTGCGTGCGTTGTCATGCGGGCGGCTTCCCTGCGTGCACCGTCATGCGGGCGGCTTCCCTGCGTGCACTGTCATGCGGGCGGCTTCTTTTCGTGATGGCCGCCGAAGCCAGCGCGCATCGCCGACAGCACCTTGCTTGTGAAATCGTCGCGGTCGCGGCTCGCAAAACGAGATGTGAGCGATGCGTTGATCACCGGGGCCGGCACCGCCAGGTCAATGGCCGCTTGGGCTGTCCAGCGTCCTTCGCCTGAGTCGCTCACATGGCCGCTGTAGTTCGACAGATCGGCATTGGCCGCAAGCGCTTCGGCGGTCAGGTCGACGAGCCATGACGAGATCACGCTGCCGCGGCGCCATACCTCTGCCACCGCGCCCACATCGATGTCGAACTCGTAGTACTTGCCGTCGCGCATCGGCGTGGTTTCGGCGTCGTGTTGTTGCGATGCCCGACCGCGATCGGCCTGATCGAGCACACCCAAACCTTCGGCGATGGCCGCCATCATCCCGTACTCGATGCCGTTGTGAACCATCTTCACGAAGTGGCCTGCGCCGCTCGGGCCACAATGCAGCCATCCGGCTTCGCCCGGGCGCAACGGACCTTCGGTCGTGCGTTCCGCAGCAGCAACGCCGGGGGCAAGCGACTCAAAGACGGGCGTGAGATGTTTGATTGCGGGGTCGGGGCCGCCGATCATCAGGCTGAAGCCTCGCTCGAGCCCGTGCACGCCACCGCTGGTACCAATGTCGACGAAGTGCACGCCGGTCGGCGCCAGTTCTTCGGCAAGGTCGACGTCGTCGCGCCAATTGCTGTTGCCGCCGTCGATCACCATGTCACCGGGCTCGAGCAGCGTGGCGACCTCGCGCACGACTGACCCTGCGAACGCCGCTGGGACCATCACCCATACGGCGCGAGGGCTCGACAGTTTGGCTACAAGATCGTCGAGCGACTCTGAACCTTGGGCTCCAGCCGCGACGACCTCGGCGACCGCAGCGACATTGCGGTCATAACCAATGCACTCGTGACCGGCGAGCTGCAACCGTTGCACCAGGCCCGAGCCCATGCGTCCGAGTCCAACCATTCCTAATTGCATGCTCGCAACCTAACCGCGTTCGCGTAGCGGGGCTCAGAGCAATCGCCAACTGTCGACTGCGATCAGAGCGTCGCCGAAGCCGGGCGATCCGACGCCTGTCTTCTACTCACCCGGGTCTCGGCGTTGAGCACCGCGACGGTCGCCGCCAGCTGATCGATC
Source organism: Acidimicrobiales bacterium (assembly GCA_041688925.1). GTDB lineage: Bacteria > Actinomycetota > Acidimicrobiia > Acidimicrobiales > UBA10347 > UBA10347. Next base: position 1,620 of record JBDNHG010000036.1, read on the forward strand.
GACAGCTCACGTGCCCACCAGGAAATCTCGCGGGAACGCGGCGCACGCTCGCGCTCGAGGTCTACGACTGTTGCCGGCACCGAAAGCTTCATGGGTTCACCGTGAACACCCGATGTCACAGCAGCGCATCACCCCTGCCGCCAGACCCACCACCGCGCAACGTGTCAGTGCCTACTTGGTTTCAGGCGGTGGGCGATGTCATCTCACGACGGCCGCAGGGGAACGATCACCATGGTGATCCCGAGCCGCGTATTCGCCACTCGTTTGCGACTGCGAACTCACGACCAGCCACATCGTGACTACCCAGAGGCCGGTAGCGAGCGCTAGGTGCACGCCGACGAGCACCTCGGGGACGTCGTTGAAGTACTGGACGTAACCAACACCGCCCTGCACAAACGCGACGAACATCCAGGCGGACAGCGTCGAACTCCACGACACGGGCGACGATCGAATTCTCCACGCGATGACGAGCGAGGCGGCGATCGCTATCAGCACCGTGACACTGTGCACCTGGGCGACAGTGGAGATGTCAAAACCGAACCGGCGAACGTCTTCCTCGCCAGCGTGGGGGCCCGTGCCGGTGACGACGGTGCCGGTGACGAGTGCAGCGCCGGTCAGCGCTGCCAAGGCAAGCGTGCACCGGTCGCGACCGACGAACCTGAGCGGGATGGGTCCGGAACGGCGGAACGCGACAACGCCGAACGAGATCGAGAGCATGGCCAGCAGAAAATGTGACTGGACGAGGGCTGGATGGAGGTCG
>JBDNHG010000037.1:0-5005 GCA_041688925.1 Acidimicrobiales bacterium
CGGTAGCGGTCGGCGGGGCGTCCCGGCTGGCCGCGCTCTTGGCGCGCTGCGATGAGGCCTGCGGATCGGAGTGCGCTCAAGTGTTGTCGGACGGCACTGGAGGAGACTTTGAGGGTGGCGGCCAGCTCATCAGCGGTTGCTTCACCACGTCGTTTCAGCGCGATGAGAACGCGGCGCTGAGTTGGCGAAGGGGCAACGTTTGCCGTGTGCATCACTTGATACTAGCACTGCCCTCCATCGATTTCCAGAGTTTCGCAACATGAAACTGGCGAAACCCGGGTAGTGTTGCTGGCACGAGGACCATCCAATGGGCTCTCCGCCAGCCGCTAGCGACTAGCCGAAAGGAACGACATGAAGGTTTGGATCGATCAGGATCTCTGTACAGGGGATGGCCTGTGTGAAGAAATCGCCCCAGATGTCTTCTTCGGCATGGACGACGGACTGTTCTACGTCAAGGAATCGGCGGACAACTTCGGGAACGAGAAGCTTTTCGACGGCGCAGCCAACCCAGCAGGCGCAGCGGGCATGGCTCGGATCCCCGACGGGGGCTTGGAGCCGGTCATCGAGGCGGCCGAAGAGTGCCCCGGTGAGTGCATCTTCATCGAAATTGACGAATAGGTGCGAACGCTGAGCAGTGAACCACCACATGCGACGGCCTGCAAGACACCGGCTTCAGCGTCGACAATCCGAACGTCCTTCGCAGTTTGCGGGTGCGGCATTCAGTTGAGCGCAAACCGCGACAACAACAATAATAATAGTAACAACAACAACAACAACAACCCAACGAACCGGAATGGAATGGTGGCTGACCGACGAATGGCCGCTGCCGGAAAGGATATTCGATGAGCGAGACACTTCGAGAGATCGAGGAGCTGACCGAGGCCGACTATCAGTACGGATTTAGCACCGACCTCGACACCGACATCGCTCCGCCGGGTCTGACCGAGGACACCGTCCGGCTGATCTCGGCAAAGAAAGACGAGCCCGACTGGCTTCTCGAGTGGCGTCTCAAGGCATTCGCAGCCTGGCAGACGATGGAAGAGCCCGACTGGGCCAAGCTCGACATCAAGCCGATCGATTACCAGGCGTTGAGCTATTGGGCCGCACCCAAGAGCAAGCCCGTGCTTGACAGCATGGACGAGGTAGATCCCGAGATTCGCGACATGTTCGACAAGCTCGGTATCCCGCTGCACGAGCAGAAGATGCTCAGCAACGTCGCCGTCGATGCCATCGTCGACTCGGTATCGGTGGTGACGACCTTCAAGAAGACGCTGGCCGAGGCCGGTGTGATCTTCTGCTCGTTTTCCGAAGCAGTGCAGGACCATCCTGAGCTGGTGCGTGAGCACCTCGGCTCAGTCGTGCCCATGCGCGACAACTTCTTCGCGGCGCTCAACTCTGCGGTCTTCTCTGACGGGTCGTTCTGCTACATCCCGGCTGGTGTTCGCTGCCCGATGGAGCTGTCCACCTATTTCCGTATCAACTCTATGAACACCGGCCAGTTCGAGCGCACGCTCATCGTGGCCGAAGATGACGCCCACGTCTCGTACCTCGAGGGCTGTACCGCACCCCAGCGAGACGAGAATCAGCTACACGCTGCCGTGGTTGAGCTGGTCGCCAAGGACCGCGCCGAGATCAAGTATTCAACCGTGCAGAACTGGTACCCGGGCGACGAAAACGGCGTCGGCGGTATCTACAACTTCGTGACCAAGCGGGGCCGAGCGCACACCGACGCCAAGATCTCCTGGACCCAGGTCGAAACCGGTTCGGCAATCACGTGGAAGTACCCAAGCGTCATCCTCCAGGGTGATCGATCGGTCGGCGAGTTCTACTCGGTTGCCCTGTCGACCAAGCGTCAACAGGCCGATACGGGCTCCAAGATGATCCACATCGGTGCCGATACCACCAGCAGCATCATCTCCAAGGGCATCTCGACGGGCCATGGCCAAAATACCTACCGCGGTCTGGTCAAAGTGATGCGATCAGCCGAGAACGCCCGCAACTACACCCAGTGCGATTCGCTTCTGCTGGGTCCCGACTGTGGCGCCCACACCATCCCCTACATCGAAGTGAAGAACCCCACCGCGCGCGTCGAGCACGAAGCCTCGACGTCGACGATTGGCGAAGATCAGTTGTACTACTGCCGCCAGCGCGGCATGACCGAAGAAGATGCCATGTCGATGATCGTCAACGGTTTCTGCCGTGATGTGTTCGACAAACTACCGATGGAATTCGCCGTCGAAGCTCACCGTCTGTTGAGCGTAAGCCTGGAAGGAAGTGTCGGCTGATGCTGCACGTCAAGAATCTCACCGCCTCGATCGAGGGAACCCCGATCCTCAAAGGACTCGACCTCACGGTCGGGGCCGGAGAAGTCCACGCCATCATGGGTCCGAACGGGTCGGGCAAGAGCACCTTCGCTCACGCCCTTGCGGGACGCGACGGTTACGAAATTGGTGGAACGGCCACCCTCGACGGGGCCGACCTGCTCGACATGAAGCCTGAAGCGCGCGCCGCTGCTGGCCTATTCGTCGGGTTCCAGTACCCGGTTGAGATCCCGGGCGTCAACAACATGTACTTCCTGCGCGCAGCACTGAACTCGGTGCGCCGTGCCCGTGGCGAGACCGAGATCGGCGCCCGAGACTTTCTCGCGGTCGCCAAGGAAGCGATGGATCTCGTCGAGATGAAGGAGGACTTCCTCAACCGCTCCGTCAACGCCGGATTCAGCGGCGGCGAGAAGAAGCGCAACGAGATCCTGCAGATGGCCGTCCTGAAGCCGCGACTAGCGGTGCTCGACGAGACCGACTCGGGCCTCGACATCGACGCCCTTCAGATCATTGCCGCCGGTGTCAATTCCTTGGGCGGGCCCGAGCGATCCGTCATCATGATCACCCACTACCAGCGGCTGCTCGACTACATCAAGCCCGACTTCGTGCACGTCCTCGTCGACGGTTCCATCGTTGCTTCGGGTGATCACACGCTGGCGCTGCACCTCGAAGACCACGGCTACGCCGACTATGTCAACCATGACCTTGACGACGTGCCCGGGCGAGCGCTCTCTGGAGCTGTCTCGTGACGGTCACCACCCCAACCATTGAAAAGGCGAACCTTTCGTCTGCGCCAGGGCTCGATCGGGTCGATGCAATCAACTATCCGACAAAGCGCGACGAAGCATGGCGGTACTCGCCACACCGTGAGCTCGCTCGGTTGTTGTTTGGGCCGGCGACCACGTCGGCCCGCAGCATGTCGGCAGATGTTGCAAAAGACATTGCTGAGCAGATCCCTGCGCTCGACGGTCCCCGAATCGTCGTCGTGAACGGCGTCGTCGACGAGGCGCGTTCAGACCTCACCCACCTTGGTGACGGTTTGAGTGTCTCGACCCTCGCCGATGCTTTGAAAGACCAACCCGAGCAGCTCGACTCTCACTTCGCTCAGAGCGCCGACGACATTCCCGATGCGTTCGTGGCGCTCAACATGGAGTTCGGTCGTGACGGCGCAGTCATCCACGTCGCTAAAGGTCACGAGCTTGCGACTCCGATCCACATCGTCGACATCGTCGTCCCCGGCGAGACGCAGAACGCATCCTGCACGGGCGTGGTGATCCACCTCGGAGAAGACAGCTCAGCGACGGTCGTCGAGACCCGGATCGGTGGAGGCAACCAGTTCGGCGGCTCGAACACGCGAACAACGATCACGTTGGACGACAACGCCACCCTCGACCACATTGTGCTCCAAGACATGCCATCGAGCCAGATCCACCTCAGCAGCATCGAGGTGACCCAGAAAGAGGGGAGCGTGTTTCGCGCCCGCTCGTTCAACCTCGGGGCGAGCTACGGGCGCATCGCCTACGACGTATATCTCGCAGGCGAAAGAGCTCACACCGATCTGTCCGGTCTCTACTTCGGCACCGGTGACCAGATCCTCGATCAGCAAGTCACCGTCATCCATGCAGCCAAGAACTGCACCAGCCGTCAGACATTCCGCGGCATCCTCGACGACGAGAGCACTGGCGTGTTCAACGGCGGAATCGATGTGCGCCCCGGAGCAGACGGCACCGATGCCGAGCAGTCGAACGACAACCTGCTGCTGTCGAAGCGCGCCGAGGTCAACACCCAGCCTCGCCTCGAGATCCTGGCCGACGACGTGGCCTGCAAACATGGCGCAACCGTCGGCCAACTCGACGACGAAGCCCTGTATTACCTCCGCACCCGAGGCATCCCCGCCGACGAGGCCCGCCGACTACTTATCCGCGGATTCGCCGACCAAGCAGTCCACGCCGTCGACATCGAGGCATTGCGGACATGGATCACCGACCGACTCGGACATGCCAATGGGTAAACAATCAGACACGCCGCCCCGTGCAAAGGCGGTCAGCATCGGCTCGACGCGGGTATTCATGCTGCCTCGAGACTGCGTGGTGACGGTCGTGCCCGCCGGACATCAGATCACACTCGGCGAGGGTGAGCGGGTCACGCTGCTCCAGGCGCTCGGCCAGACCGCCACCGTCACGACTAGCGGCGGCGAGATGGCGCGCCTCAGTCCGACCGACTCCATCGACTTCGGCCTCATCCAGGCGCCGAAGAAACGCGACGGCCCGAGCGATTCGACGTTCAACATCGATGCCGTGTGGGAGGCCGCCACCACGGTCTATGACCCAGAGATACCGGTCGACATCGTAGAACTCGGTCTGGTGTACCGGGTCGATGCCGACGAGCTGCCCAGCGGACGATGGCGGGTCGAGATCGACATGTCGGTCACCGCGCCCTTCTGCGGCATGGGCGACATCATGCGCCAAGACCTCAACGACGCCGTCGCCGCCCTGCCAGGAGTCGAAGCAGTCGACGTCAAATTGGTATTCGACCCGCCTTGGGATGCCAGCCGTTTGTCCGACGTCGCTCGACTCGAACTGGGGATGATGTGAACGAAGCGACGGCAGATGCCGAAGTCCGCCAGGCCAGCCAGATCGATCAGCCCGAGGTGGCTGACGGGAACATCGCCCCGTCGGCTCCAA
>JBDNHG010000038.1:0-6462 GCA_041688925.1 Acidimicrobiales bacterium
CCACTGCTGGGACGACTCTGGTCCCTGGTCGTCCATGACCCGTGACAGGCCCGATGACCGCACCTGGTCGGGCCTGGTCTGTGATTCGAGGCGGATCACGTTGGCGCCGTAGTAGGCGAGCATCCTGGTGGCGAACGGACCGGCGTAGACCCAGGTGAAGTCGATGACCGTGATGCCCTCGAGCGGGCGGGCAGTAGCAGCGCCGGTTGGTGTTGGGGTGTGTGCCGGGGCAGCGACGCCGCGGTGTTCGAGCTCGGCGCTGATTTCGGCTCGCACCTCGTCGCTGTGCTGACCCAGTCGCGGCGGTGGGCCGAGTCGGGCCAGCTGGGCGTTGTCGATGTGGGCCCATGGGCCGGGAAACCGAATCGGTGATTCGTGGCCGTCGATCTCGACGTGGTCCCAGAAGCTGCGGGCTTCATAGTGTTCGCTGGCGAGCACGTCTTCGGGCGTTGTAACCGGGACCATCAGCAGCCGGTCGCGCTTGGCCATTTCGAACAGCTCGGCCTTGGTTTTGGTTGCGATGGCGGCCGCCAGGCCTTCGCTGGTGCGGTACGCAATGTCGGCCGCCTCTTCGTGTTCTCGACCCTCGAGCAAGTTGACCCAATCAATGGCGGCCAGATCGTCGGCGAGCGTGCCCTGGTCGCGGGCCCATGCCAGAATCTTGTTGGTGAACCCGCCGACGAGCACACCCGGAAGGAAGGTGACGGTCACGTGCCCGTCGAGGCACTCGTAGACGAAACGGAACCGGACGATGCCGAAGAGTTCGAGTCCGCCGCCGCTTCGCTGAGCCGACGGATTATCGCAGAGCGCTGGGGCGAGCCAGCCCTGCGCGGTGAGCATCATGGCCTCTTGGGCCGACACATCGACATGCTGGCCCAGGCCGCTGGTTGCACGATCGGTCAGGGCAATCAGCGCGGCGCAGGCTGCTTCGGCGGCGGCATTGACCCAGACCTGTGGGGCCGAGATCCGAACCGGCGCGCGATCGCGGTAGCCGTTGAGCGACATCGCGCCACTTGCCGCATAGAGGGTGAGATCGGTGCCCACCCAATCGGCCTTGGGACCGTCGGCGCCGAAGGGGCTGAGTGACACGGTGATCAGTGCCGGGTTGGCGGCCCGAAGCGCATCGAGGTCGACGTCGATGGCGCCGCACTCGATCAAGATGTCGGCACCGGCGGCGAGTTCGGCTACATCGTCGTGACCGTCGACCACGACCGAACGTTTGCCGCGGTTGTAGGCCCAGTGGCCGAGCGATCGCTCGATGTCGGCTTCACCGCCGGCCCACGGACCACGATGGCGGGCTCTCGACCCGGCGACGGGTTCCACCGCCACCACATCGGCACCCATCTGCGCCAGCAGGAAACCCGCGAAGTGGCCCCGGTCGTCGGTGAGATCCAATACTCGGTATGGCGACAGCATCTCGCAGCGCTCTCCTTCTAACTCGGTGCAGGACTGTAGCCCACCTGGTACCAGCGCGACCTTGTCGTGACGGGCGCTCGGGGGCGCGTGCGCCTGGCCTGTGGCGTCGGACCGCTGGACTCGGAACAAGGAGACAATGTTCGACAACGGGCCCGAGACCAAGCTCTGGCTGTTCAACGCGACAGCCCAGGGACGTAGCCGTTAGCCAGTAAGTGCGTTGCAGAGAGGGCCGATGTCGATGGCTGAAGGAGAGTCGACCTGGCTGTTGAAGAGCTCCGCCGCTGTCTCGTAGTCGCCGGCCGCGCATGCCTGGCGCATTTGCTCACTGCGTGCGGTAGTGCCGCGCCAGTGGGCGCAGCGATCGAGGAATCCGTCTTCGTCGATTGCTATGCGACGCACGAACTCGGGGATGATCACCTTGTTGTCACCGCGGTCCCAGGCCGCTTCCACCGAGCTGCGGCGAGGGTTTGACGGCGTCCGGTCTGGAATCGGCGTTGGGTAGCCGAGATCTGTCCTGGTCAGGAGATGCGTCGCATCGGGCACTGGTCGGCGACCTGCCGCCTCATTCCGGCGTCGCATATGCGTCTGCCTGCGCGCTGTCAATGTCTAGTAGCAGTCCCGCGTGGCGGTGGATGGGTCCTTTCGGTGGTCGACTCAGTCCAGTTCGAGCACGAAACGCAGTGCCTGATCGACTTCAGCGAGTTCGTCGACAGACAGGTGACCGACGAATTCGCCGAGACGTTCGGGGGCAACGGCTGCTGTCTGCTCGACGAGCACTTGGGTGGATTCGTCACCGATGGCGATGGTGGGGCGAAACAGGCGCGCCGCAGAAGACGTGGAGGTGGGAGCCACCAGGATCGTGGAGAGAATCAGGTCATCAGACTGCAAGATGATGACGTATCGCTCGCCTCGTTGTTCGTGTCCTCGAGTTGCCTTGGGCGCACGCAGCCGGTGGACGTCACCACGCACGAAGCTCGTCCATGGCAGCCAAGACCTTGCGGCTCTCGGCTCGGTCATCCTCATTGGTGGCCAGCTCGCGGGACTCGGCGCGCATCTGTTCGCGGCGCCGAAGCCTGACGGCATCGACGAGCGCTTGTCGGATCGCTTCCGATGTTGTCGATCCGTCCGCGGTTAGTTCGGCTAACGCTGCTTCCGATCGTTCATCGGTCCGAAAGTTCAAAACTGCCACACGGCGAGCTTACGACAATACGTAAGACAGAACAACGACACCGGGCGCCCTCGGCGCACGGCAGCAGCGTGCGCTTGGACCGGATGTCGTGTACGCGATGTACGGGCGGTTGCGCGACCTCGCGCCGTACTTCGTTGGCCGCACCGGTCAGTTTCTCGCGGTGGGCGGGGTCCCGGCGTATAAGGGATTCGTGCGCCCCCACCTCAACTTCCCTGAGGGCATGCTCGTGCCGGTGCGCGAAACCGCCTGAGGGCATGCTCGTGCCGCTGCGCGAAACCGCGGAACGGGCGGTGGACGACGAGAACGAAAAGGTCGCCAAGATCGTGGCGACCGAGGACATCGTCTTCACCCACCATCCAGAGGCCACGATGTTCCGGTATCCGCTCATCTATGGGCCGGGCCAGATCGTTCCGCGGGAGTGGACGATCGTCCGACGTCTCATCGACGGTCGCCGTCGTTTCATCGTTGCTGACGGAGGTCTCGATCTACGCACAGCTTCCTATGGGCCGAACGCCGCCCACGCACTCGTGCTCGCAGCTGGGCAGGACATAGCGGCGGGCAAGGCATACAACATCAGTGACGAGCACGTGCTCACCGGGTACCAGACCATCCAGGTGCTGGGCGCCGCTCTCGATTGCGATATCGAGATCGTGAGCATGCCATCCGATCTGGCGACGCCGGCCAGACCCTTCATGGGTCACGAACATGCCTTGCACAAGCTGACCGTCAGCGATGCGCTCATCCACGATCTCGGCTACCGCGACCTGGTCCCGGTGACCGAGGCGCTGGCGATCACTGCGCGGTACCTTCGTGATAACCCGGTCGAGCGGGGGAGCATCACCGAGCAGCGGCTCCAGGATCCTTTCGACTATGCGACCGAAGATGCGCTGGTCGAGAGTTACCGGGCGGCAATGGCCGCCCCGCAGGCCATTGCCGATGCGTATGACCCAGGGTTCCGCGACCGCTATGCGCCGGGCAGCGATGACTGGCGAGTTGTCGAAGCCAAGAGCTGAGAGAGTCCGACGCAGCGCCGACGTGGCCGCGCACGGGTGACGCAGGGGCGACGGCGCGCCAAGTCACCCTCGCCGAGACACTGCGACGTCTGGCGAGCGGGTGCGCTGTCGGAACCCTTGCTACTGGGGCGCTGTTTGGGCGCCTCGTACGAGTCGGCCTGGGGTGGCCCCGGTCGATTCGGAGTTGCTGGCGATCTCGATGCCATTGACAAAGGTGTGGTCGATGCCGGTCACCTTCTGCATCAGCCGGTTGCCGCCTGCGGGCAGGTCGCCAACGATGGTTGGTGCATGCAAGGTGAGTGCTTCGAAGTCGATGACATTGATGTCGGCTTTGTAGCCGGGTGCCAACAGGCCTCGGTCCATGAAGCCGACGGTCTCGGCGGTTGCTCTGGCCTGTTTCGCAACGATGGTCTCGAGCGGGATGAGTCCATGAGGTCGGTCTCGTCCCCACCACTGCATAAGGGTGGTTGGGAAGCTGACATCGCAGATGGTGCCCACGTGAGCGCCGCCATCTGACAACCCGGGAACTGCGGCGTCGTGCATGATCTGTTCGCGCACCGAGTCGAGGTTGCCATCGACGTAGTTGACGGTCGGCACGTAGAACATTGCCGTGCCGTCGCGTTCGAGCAACAAGTCATAAGCCAGGGCTGCCGGGTCGACGCCGGTTCGTTCAGCGATTGCAGCGAGCGATGTCGAGGAATGGGGCTCATAGTCTGGGGGATCGCCGAGTGGGTACATGATGTGCCACTTGTTCACCAGTCGTGCGCCGATGATGGGGGAGTCCTTGTCGACGACGAGGTCATTGAGAATCGCTGCTTTGACCTCGTCTCGGCGTAACGCCTCGACTCGTTCCGACAGCGGCAGGTGGGCGATTGCTTTGTAGGCCTCGCAATGCATGAACGGGTTGAGCGTTCCTTGGTGGCCCATCAGGAGTCCAACCGCCCGGGCGCCGACCTGGCCTCGCATGACCACCCCTTCGGCAGTTGCCTGGGACATAGCGTCGAGTGTCTTGCGCCACTGGTCGGGGCGGCCCTTGGACTGGGCAACCGACATCGACACCGGTCGGCCGCTGCGCGCTCCCATTGTTTTGGCGAGCGCGAACTCTTGGTCGAAGTCGACCAGGTCGCTGATGAGCTGGATGACACCTTTGCCGGCGGCACCCAAGGCTTCGGCGATGCCGACCATCTCGTCGAGCTCAGCTTGCAGCGTCGGGGTGTATTCGCCGGTTGACGCTCGGGGATTGAGTGAGCGTGATGAGGTGAAGCCAATGGCGCCCGCTTCGACGGCGCGGCGGGCGATTTCGGCCATCTGGGCAATGTCATCGGGCGTGGCTGGTTCGCGGGCCGTGCCTCGGTCGCCCATGACGTTGACTCGAACTGCGGCGTGGGGTAGCTGGGCACCGAGGTCGATGTCATAGGTTCGGGCATCGAGGAAGTCGAGGTACTGCTCAAAGGACTCCCATGCCCAGGGCAGGCCTTCGTGTAACGCCGTGCCGGGGATGTCTTCGACGCCCTCCATGAGCTGGATGAGCCGTTCGTGATCCGATGGTCGCACCGGCGCGAAACCAACGCCACAGTTGCCCATGACGATGGTGGTCACGCCATGCCAGCTCGAAGGGGCGAGCTGGCTGTCCCAGGTCGCCTGACCGTCATAGTGGGGGTGGATGTCGACGAAGCCGGGCTGCACGAGCTTGCCGTCAGCTTGCACTTCGCGATGGCCGGTGCCGGACACTTGGCCGACTTCGGTGACGACTCCGTTGGAGACCGCGACATCAGCGGTCTTCCGCTCGGAGCCGCTTCCGTCAATGACGGTGCCGGCGCGGATGACAAGATCATGCTCGCTCATCAGTTTCCCCTTTTAAGATGCGAGACAACCATACCTCGTGCTTCCGGCCCATACCAAAGCTTCAGTCGGCCGCTCTCGTCAGGGGTGCTGCTGCTGTCTTGCTGGCGTACGATCCTGGCAACTATCAAGAAGCCGTCGCGCTCCTTGGGCTTCACTTGAGGATCACTGACATAGAGAGTGCGATCGCAAATCCGGTCACAGAATCAAACAATCCGTATGAGTCGCGAAGTCAGGCGAAATGACTGCCGACGTTGGGCACCTGAGGTATCAATATGCGTCGATACTTGACCCAGCTCCGAACCGAACTGCGTACTAGCGCCGCTGATCGCGAGTCGACCATCAGGCCACGCATGGCATCGCTTACGTGGGTCTTCGTACCTTTGGTCGCGCTCTACATCCTGGTGGCCATAGTGCTCGTTCCGCCGAACGAGCCGCGGCACTTCAACTTTGTCAGCGAACGTGGTGCTATCACAGTTCTATCCGGGATTTTTCTGGCAATGGCGTCTGGATTCGGATTCGCCACGTTCCTTCTATCTCTTGGATCACCGCGTAACGTTCGTCGCTTCTGGTTCGTATTGTCCGTGGCGCTTGGCCTTCTTGCCATGGACGAGTTGCTGGGATTCCACGAGGCAATCGGCCATGTATTTGATGAAATTGACTTCATGGGGGTAACGAGCTCGACGACAATACGGCGCTGGAACGATCTCGTCGTCATTCTCTATGGCGTCGTTGCGGTGCCGCTTGGCGTGATGTATCTGCCGACAATCGTCAGGTATCCATCATTTCTAAAGCGGATCTGCGTCGCATGTGCATTTTACGTAGTGCATACGGCGATCGACGCCCTTGTCGAACCACCAACACTCCTGTCGGTGATACTCGAGGAATCGGCCAAACTCTTTTGTGGCCTGTTTCTAGCGCTCGCATGTCTAGCTGGTTGTCTGGTGCATGCAGATGCAAGCACTACCGTTCAAGACTAGAAATCGTGCCCAACAAGCGACA
>JBDNHG010000039.1:0-10995 GCA_041688925.1 Acidimicrobiales bacterium
AATCCGAGATCGGCGCGGGGTATGTAGTCCTCGGCCACACGCTTGACAGGTATGACGCCGCCGCGCAGTTCATAGGCGATCTCGGTCGTGCTCGGTTTCGGCCGGCGGGTCTCTGACCAGTCCGACCCGTCCCACCACCGCAGCGCGCCGCTGCGCTCTGGGTCCGGGTACCAGCCCGGCGCGGGCGCGTCTTCGAGCTTCATCGAACAGCGCTTGCGGCAGGTGGAGGAAGATCCACGACATCGGTCTCATCAGGTATAGGCAAGCCGCCTTTTGGTCGAACCTGATCGGTGTCATCATCTGGTCGGGCGGTTTCAGCCAACGCTGCGACCGTCCCGAGTAGACCGGAAAACTCTGCCGGGATGACGAGCTTGGTTGCACGACCGTCGCCGATTCGCACGAGCGTCGACAGATATTCGATGGTGAGTACCTTGTTATCTGCATTGGCCTGCTTGATGCCGCTCAGCCGGGCGAGCGCCGCGGCTCCTTCACCTTGGCCGATCTTCTCGATTCGGATCTTGTCAGCGTTCGCTCGAAGCTCGATCGCCTGCGCATCTCCCTCGGCAGTCAGCACTGCTGCCTGACGGTGACCCTCGGCCGCAAGAATGGCTGCCTGTTTTTCGCCGTTGGCGCGTGCGACAGCGGCCTCTTGGTAGCCGTTGGCCTCGGTCACGGTTGCCCGGCGGTCACGCTCGGCGCGCATCTGTGCGTGCATGGCTGACACGATGTCGGGCGGTGGGTCGATGCGCTGGATCTCGACCCGCACGACTCGCACGCCCCATTTTTCGGTCGCCTCGTCGAGCACCTCGCGAAGTTGAGTATTGATCGTGTCGCGTGAGGTCAACGCCAAATCGAGCTGCAAGCCACCAATCAGGTTGCGCAGATTCGTCTGGGCCAACTTGGTGATAGCGGTAAAGAAGTCGGCGACGTTGTAGACGAGTCGTTTCGGATCGGTCGCCTCGTAGTAGACGACGGCATCGACCGAGACCACGACATTGTCCATCGTGATGACCTCTTGGGGAGGCACCTCGACGACCTGCTCTCGCATGTCGACCAGCTGCATCCGTTCCATGAACGGCACGATCAAGTTGAAGCCTGGTTGTTTCGTCGTTTTGTATCGACCGAGCCGCTCGACCAGACCCTGCTGAAATGGCCTGACGATCTTGACCGCTCGGATCAGGGCGGCGATAAGGACGATTGCGACCGCTGCAATAAACACTGCTGCTGCGCTCATCGGCGCTCCTAGCTTAGGTTGTATCGTCGGCCCGAACAGGTTCGACCACTGCCCGCGTACCTTGTACCGAGGTTATGCGAACTTTGGTTCCAGCGCTGAGCGGCCCATCGTCGCTAGCCGTCACGCTCCATATCTCGCCCGCGACCTTCATCCGACCTGATCGAGAGACGTCTGTCGGATCCACCGGCACCGTGATGATCCCGACCATGCCAACGAGGCGGTTCGCGCCGACCCCCGGAGGCAACACGTTCTCGCGCAGGAACGTCCTCGCCCACCGGTAAAAGCCGATCCATAGTGCCGCTCCGCCGAAGACGAAGACGGCCCATTGGACCTCGATGGCGACGTCGTAGAACCCGAGCACCGACGCGACGAACGCCGAAACAGCGAACGGCAACAACACAAAGGATCCGCCCAGAAACGTGACCTCGAGCAGCGCGAAACTGACCGCGATGAAGAGCCACACCCACGGCCATGCGTTGAGATCGACACCAAGATCCAACATCGCCCCAGTGTAGGTCCTGCTTCGCTATCGATCTTCTGACGTGCGTTTCGCTGTGTTACCACCGCTTATCGCGCACTCTTCGCGACGACGAAGCGTCCGCTCCTATTCGCGCTGACCCAGGGTCACACGGTAGGCGGTTGCCCGTTCGGACTCGGGACTGAACATCTCGGCCGTGCCGGCAATGAGCAGTGTCATGAGTCGATACGTTCTTTCGTCGGACGCTGCGACGATCGCGTCTCGCTGAGGCTGCCAGCGATCCATACCTTTCTTGGCCCATAGGTGGTAGTTGCGGCGATCGTTCTCGATGTTGACGATGTCAAGACCGGACTTCGAGGCTGCAGCGATGAACTGGGGCATGTAGACGAGTCTGAAACGGCCCGGCCAGATGTGTTTTGTTACAAATGACGTGATACCGAACCGGTCGCCCGACGCGGCAAAGTCGCAGTACACCCTGCCGCCGGGCTTGAGCCACTGGGCCAGGCGCGGCATCACCTTGCGGTAGGCCGCGAGGTCTTCCATGACGCCCATCAGGCTGATGCCGTCGAACTTCTCGGCCGGTTCATAGGAGAAGAAGTCTTGGTAGAGCACGTGCGCATCGAGGCCGTCGTCGGCAAGACGCTTCATCGCGTGATCTCGCTGATGTTGGGACAATGTGATGCCCGTAGCATCGACACCACGTTTGGAAGCAAATCGCAGGAACCCGCCCCACCCGCTGCCGACGTCGAGCAACCGATCGCCCTCTTTCAGCTGTAGCGCATCGAAAGCCGCAGCAAGCTTGCGCTCGGCCCCTTCCTCGAGGGTGGTGTTCTCGTCGGAATAGATACCTGGCGTGTACACGCCGTAGTCGTGATCGACTGCATACAGCTGGATGTTGTCCATGTCGTAGTGCGTAGCGATCCACTGTTTGTTGGACTTGGCGCGCCCCTTGACGAGCGGAAGAAGGTGATTCTTCACGATGACCGGCGCACTTCGCGTGGTGAGGTTGTCGCGGACGGTCAGGCCTGCGATCAGGTCACCATCGAGGTCGACCGAGCCGGCCATGTACGCCTCGGCGATCATCAGCTCATCGCGCGAATCGAGCGCTTCGACCCCCACCGCATCTCGTGCGGTAACGGTCATCACAGGCTCGCCACCACCAAGGCGCATTTCTGCGCCGTCGGGTGCACGGACGAGCACGGCCACTGGCCAGCTGAGAGCTGCCGAGGCGAGATTCGGGAAAATCGCCGCAGCGCCTCTTGGGGCTGTCGTTGTCATTTGATTGCACCTACCCGTTGATTTGCTGACCAGATGGTAGGTGCGCAAGACGAGCTGTGCCCAGTTTGGTTATTGCCGACGTGTCTATGACCGCATCGTCATCGGCGTTCTTCGGCCCAGGCGACGCCTCGGCTATTCGTCGAGTGTGGGGCCGGCACCTCGTACTCGCGACTGGCGCATGTGGCGTCGGAAGCGGTCGGCGTCGTAGCCCGCGCCGCGATGCAGGATGCAGCGGTTGTCCCAGATGACGGTGTCGCCGGGCCGCCACTGTTGTGACCAGCGGTGTTCCGGCTGGGTCGCTGCCTCGTTCAGCTCGTCAATCAATCGTCGACTTGCGATGCCACTCCAGCCAATGATCGAACGGGCATGCGAGCCGACGTAGAAATTCTTGCGGCCGTTTCGCGGATTGGAGCGCACCAGCTTGTTCTCGATCGGTGGCAACGAGGCGGCATGGTTGTCGTGCACCGGCGCGACCTTGGTGCGGCTGAAGACGTAGTCGTGAAGCACATGCAGGTCATCGATCTCGGCTTGCTGCTCGGGCGTCAACCAGCTGTAGGCGGCGCGTTGGCTAACGAATTCGGTCTCGCCTCCCTCGGTCGGAACTTCGTACGCGTGCAAGATCGACACATAGGACGGCACGCTGCGAAACGACGAGTCGGAGTGCCACAGATTGTTGCCCTTCTGGCTGCGAGTGTGGGGGTCGGCGTCGTCGTGTTTGATCTCGCCATCGACCACGTTGCCGATCGTGCCGATGTAGACGATCTCGCCGGTCTGCCCGAATGCCACGTGGCTCTCTTCGGGCTCGCCGAGCGCCTGCGTGAGTCGCAGCTGGGCGTCGTCGCTCATGGCTTGTTCGGGAAACAGCAGCACCGAATAGTCGTCGATCGCGACATGCAATTGCTCAACCAGGTCGGGCGCCAGCGGGCTGGTCAGATCGACGCCCCGAACTCGAGCGCCGAAGTCGTCGTGAAGTGGTTCGATCTGCATTGCCACAGGTTTGCACGCCGATCACACTTGTGCGAACCGAGCCGGGACCCTGACGTCGGAGGCGGCAGGACCGAAGCTTGCTGAGACGGTGTCGAAGGTCGCACCGATCTGGGGCAGTAGCCGATCGAGATCGAAGTCGGGACGTTGATCCAGGCATGTGACGATCAGGTGTTTGCTGATAGCGAAGCCATCGTGGTGAGCCGCGTCGGTAGCCAACGCGTAGTTGAGTAGATCGGGGTCGAGTTCGGCGGTGCGGAAGCTGCCCTGATAGTCGTTCTCGACATTGTCCTCACTGCGGTTGTCGTGCAACACCACTGGTTCGGCCGAGCTCATTGGCCCGACGGGCCGATGCGTTGTGTCAGCCGAATCTGTTTGCCTCGCTGGCGGGCGACCTCCAGTTCGGTGAACCGCGCAATGCCACCTGACGAGCTCTACTCGGACGTAGCGCTGGTCCTCGACACTGATCACGACCGTTGCGGCGCAAGCCTCAGGCTGGTGACCGACGCTGCCGATCGTGCGGTCGTTGCTGTCTGCGCGCCACACCCAACCGCGGCGTGACGAGACGGGTGTCACTGCCGATGTGTGTCGTGCGACATGGTGAGCCGACACAGCGAAGCGGACACTGACGTCACCGCCAAGACGACGCACGTCGGTGCTGGGCGGTCCACACCTGAGCACCAGGCGTGGCTATCTCAAAGGACCCAACATGATCTCTCGTCGACTTACCGCCCTGGCCATAGCTCTGACGGCACTGGTCAGCTGTGCGTCCACCCCGGCGGTTGCGCCTGGTGCAGCCAGCGAACAAGCGGCAGCCGAAGCTCCCACTGTCTTACCTGCTGCCGGTGCCGCCACATCCTCGACCGACGAGCCACAGGCTCAGCAGCCACCAACGGCTGCAGATTCGGACGCAACGTTTGACGTTGATGCGCAACTCGTGGCGACACAGCCGCAGCTGCCGGGTTTGAACAATGGGCCTCCTCGAGACGTTGGCATGGTCGCCGGCCCGACCGGCAGCACCGTCGAATATGTAGTCGACGAGGTCATCTTCCGACCCGCCGACCAGGCTGATCTCGACACATTCCTGACCCGATACGGCGGCGTCGTGTTGCGTGACGGCACCGTGCCCGCTGGCGACGTGGCGGTGGCCGACGCAAACGTCTCGAGCGGTTCGTATCTGATCAAGATCGACACATCGACGTCGACCGTCGACGACCTTTCTACAAGTCTCGGCGGCCGAAACGTGGGCGGCCACTACAGCTTCTCGTCCGAACGAGCGGCAGCAACGGCGAGCGTTCTGGCCCGCGAAACCGGGCGCGATCTGCGGCCGAACTTCCTGTTCGCACCCACGGCGATCACCGAACATCCCGATGACTCTGGCGGCTTTCTCGACGCCGAGACATGGCCGTGGCTCACCGAGGACGATGACACCTCGACGCCCGGCGACCAGGGCCTTTCGGTAGGGGTCACTCACGCATGGGAGTACCTCGACTACATCGGCGTTCGTCCAGAGAACGGCTCGTTCAGCCCGCCCAGGATCGCCATCATCGACGGCGGCTTCGCGCTCGATGACCTCGGCAACCCGTCGGGCGGCAACCTCGACTTCTTCCCTGCACGTCCCGAGCAGTATGACCTGGTCGACTATGACGGATCGGCCGGCGGCGAGAACCTGATGTCGTGTGGCGGCAGCGCCTGCCCATGGCACGGCACCGGCGCATTCGGCACAGCGCTCGCACGCCACGGAAATCAGTACGGCGGAGCGGGGACGAGCGGCAACTATGCATGGCCGATCCTGGTACGCATCGACACGTCGTTCTATTCGATCGCCAGCGGCATCCGCACCTCGGCAATCCATGGCGCCGACGTGATCAGCCTGAGCCTCGGCGGTGGGTGTTCGGTCGATATGTGGATCTGCACCGTCCCGCCCGACGACATCTACACCACGTTGCAGGCCGAGGTCGACTTCGCCGTAACCGGTGGGGCAGTGGTGCTTGCCGCTGCCGGAAATGACAGGGTCGACATCGCCACCGACGACTTCGTGCCATGCGAACTCGCACGAGTGATCTGCGTCGGCAGCGTTGACGCCGCCGGGCAGAACGTCTTCAACTACGGCACCGGCGTCGACATCTGGGCGCCAACAAACGTCTACTCGACGGTGAGCCCCGCCACCTCGGCGGCTGACGCGAACAACATCGGCGTCGACGAGCTGTACCGCTTTGGCGGAACCAGCGCCTCGACTCCCTTTGTCGCTGGCGTCGTCGGCCTGATGAAGGCAATCGATCCGAACATCAAGTGGGACCGGGTGCAAGACATATTGCAGCAGACAGCCAACCCCAGCACCGACCCCCGGGTCACGTTCGGCTACCTCGATGCCCACCGGGCGGTAGTCGCGGTGGCCGACAACAATGCTGCACCGACGATCACCATCACCAACCCGACCGCCAACGAGGAACTTTCGTATCGGGCACGTTCGTTCACCGCCGAGGCGATCGACCCAGGACATGACAATCCTGAAGCCGGCGTTGTTGTCTGGTCCTCAGACATTGATGGCGAGCTGTGCCGGGTGCAAGGTTTCTACTATGCAGGCCTGGCCACACGGTGCAGCCCGCTGCTGAGCCTGGGAACCCATGTCATCACGGCGACTGCCATCGATCCGCACGGAGCCGCGAGCCAGGATGTCGTGACGGTGCAGGCCATCAATCATGCGCCGACGGTCGACGTGACAGCGTTCCCCGCAGGCTCGTCCTTCTTTGCAAACCAGACGATCAGGCTCGGAGCGCTGGCCAACGACGTCGACGAAGGATCACCGTTTGATCAGACACGGCTGATCTGGTCATCCAACCTCGATGGCGAACTCGGCGACGGCACGGGCCTCGAGGTATCGCTCTCCGTCGGCACCCATACGTTGACCGCAACCGTCACCGACGAGCTGGGCCTCAGCGCCCAAGACACGACGACGGTCACCATTGCTTCGGGCGAGGGCGTGCCAACCGTGCAGATCCTGTCGCCGACCGTCGGAGCGGTTGGGCCCGACACGCCGCTGACGTTCCGTGGCAGCGCCATCGACCCTGAGGACGGTGCTCTCACCGGCGCCAGCCTCGAATGGATCTCGAGCATCGACGGAGCGATCGGCACCGGCGTGGAAATCGAGGCCGTGCTGAGCGACCCGGTCGTTGCCTGCAACCCCGAAACCGTGCGCCACACCATCACCTTGCGGGTCACCGACAGCGACGGCAACGTCGTCACCGAGACGACCCAAGTGTCTGTTGGCGTCATCTGTTGACCATCGAAGGTACCCAAATAGGTACCTTTGGGTCGACTGGCGGTTGTTACGAGTGCGGCGTTGCCCTAGCCCGGCCTATTCGAGGATGGCTGCGCTAGCGTCGGCTACTCACAATGGCGGGGAGCCAAATAATCATGACCATCTGGACCAGGAAGCCCTGGCTACGCGGTGTGCTTGGGGCACTCGCACTGATGCTGTTGGCAGCAGCATGTGCATCGACGACCGACGTCGCCGAACCGATCGTCGTTGCCGACGAGGCAACACCTACCGTCGTCGCCCCGCCAACGGCGGCACCAACGGCGGCATCGGTGCGCACCCCCGTGCCGACCGCAGCTGGGGCACCTCCCGCTGCTTTGCTTCCGGCGGTCGAGACAGTAGCTCCCGAGCTGGCCGATCTTGGCGCACTCATTGCCGTGCATTCGGAACCGGCACGACAGACCTTTGACGCCGCTGGAGGCTCGCTCACCCTCGCCGACGGTGCAACGATCCAGGTGCCAACCGATTCGTTCACCACTCCGGTCGAAGTCACGGTTGTCATCGCTGATCTGCTGTTCGGCAAGTACCTCGACAATGCACCCCAGGGCCGTATCTACCGGTTGTCGACCGTCGAAGACGTCGAGCTGTTGCGCCCGCTCGTGCTCGAGATCCCCAAGTCTGGCGAGTCGGTCACCGTCTCGCTGATGGTCGACGGCGTCTGGACAGAGCAAACAATCCCCGCCCTCGAAACCACCCGCATCGAGGTCACCCACTTCTCGATACAGAACCTGGGTGTCGTCGACCGTCCCCTTTGCGCAGAGTCCGAGAACAGAACACTTGACGGATGCAAGCAAATCAATGCGATGTGGGGTGACTACTTCCACACCGATGAGACCGGTCCATTTGCTGAAAGCGAGGCCGAGGTGACGGTCGAAGCAGCGGCGGCTCGCGCCGAGATATGCAAGGGATTCTGCCCAACCCGCACCGCACCGGCCTCGACAGGTCAAAGCCAAACCACTGGTTCGACGAGTACCACTCCAGCAGAGGGCGCCTCGTCGTCGCCTGTAAGCCCTAACACTCCCTCATCGCCCCCGACTACCGGGTCGACCACGAGCTGCCGCACTGGTTACACCAGCAACAACGGCAAATGCGTCACCAGTCAAAATTGTGAATACCCCAAGGTCGACCTCGATCGCAACGGCAAGAGCTGCGTCACCGAAGCGATCTGCTTGTCGGTCGGCGTTGGATGGTCATCACAGAATGGCAAATGCACCGGCCCACCACCGTGCGAAGGCGAAGCGCTCGGCTACTACACCCGTGACAACACCGGAACATGCCGCACGCCGATCTACAAGTGCGCACACCCGCAACTCGACTATCCGCACATCCCCGGCTGTACTACTCGGGGCGACTGCGCTCCGTCGAGCGCCGGTTACTCCATCGAGGGGTCCAAGTGTGTCTTCAACGAGCTTCAGTGTGACTCGGGCTATGTCTACAACGGCTCCGAGTGCGTAACCCTGAATTACGGGTGTTCGCACCCGAAGGTCGACTACAGCGGCGTGGGGCAACCCGCCAGCTGCATCAGCCGTGACCAATGTGTCAACATCGGCAGCGGGTGGGGTCACTCGCAAGGCAGGTGCACCGGACCTGAGCTCAACTGCGAATCTGGCTACAGCGCGTCATCGGGCTCATGTGTCACGCCTAATCTCCGCTGTTCCCATCCAAGCGTCGAGTACTACGGCGTTGGTCAACAGGAATGCCTGAGCCCCTCGGCCTGTACTGCAATCGGAAGCGGATACTTCGCCAGTCGAGGTAAGTGCGAGAGGTCGTAGACCTCGTAGCGCCGCTGACAACTTGTGTCAGCGGCGCCCCGCAGGTTTATTGCCAGACCTCGGCATCGTGCCGAGCGTCAGATCAGTCGCCGAACCATTGAATGCCGCCGGTTCCGGCCTGGCGCTGCAGTTCAACCTGAGCCAGGGTGAACTTTGCAAGCTGGTTCATGTGCACTTCGTCGGGGCCATCGGCGATGCGCATGAGTCGACCAGTCACGTACATGTCGGCGATGGGCGTGTCGCCGCTCACGCCCTTGCCACCAAAGATCTGCATGGCTCGTTCGGCCACGTCCTGCGCAAGTTTTGGTCCGATGATCTTGACCATCGAGATGTAGTCGCGGGCGCCTATGGCCCCGGCTTTGTCCATCTCGGCTGCTGCCTTGAGCACAAGCAGTCGAGCCTGCTCGATCGAGCAACGCGCTCGGGCAATATCTTGGCGCACCGACGAGTACTCGCTGATCTTGCGTCCGAATGGCTCTCGCTGGTCGGCGCGGGCGCACATCAATTCCATCATGCGCTGGGCCATGCCGACATTGGTCATCGCGTACTGGAACCGGCCAGGGCCGAGGCGCCCCTGCGCGATCGTGAAACCCTGGCCTTCGCCCAGGATGATGTTGTCGACCGGAACCCGCACGTTCGTGTACTTGAGCTCACCGTGACCGGCGGGCGAGTGGTAGTTGCCGAATACTTCGACACACCGCACGACCTCGAGGCCGGGAGTATCGCGCGGCACGAGCACCATCGAGTGTCGTTGGTGACGAGACGCGTCGGGGTTCGTGACACCCATTGTGACCAGCACCTCGTTGAGTGGATGCATGATGTTGCTGCTCCACCACTTGCGCCCGTTGAGCACGTATTCGTCGCCATCGCGTTCGATGGTCAACTCCATATTGGTTGCATCAGACGATGCGACCTGTGGTTCGGTCATTGCGTAGGTCGACCGAATTTTGCCTTCGAGCAGCGGGCGCAGCCATTGATCTTGTTGTTCGGAGCTACCGAATTTGGCCAACACTTCCATGTTGCCTCGGTCAGGAGCCGAACAGTTGAAGACCTCGAATGACCAGGGCAGCCGGCCCATTACTTCGGCAAGTGGCGCGAATTCGAGGTTGGTGAAGCCGGGGCTCCAGTCGCCGTATTCGGCGGGCAGGAACCAGTTCCAGATGCCGGCTTCTTTGGCCTTGGCCTTGAGCTCTTCGACAACCGGCGGCTGCTTCCAGAGATTGGCTGCGTCCATCACGAAGTCGTGATGCTCTCGCTCTCGCGGGTAAACATGTTCGTCCATGAACGCCTCGAGGCGCTCTTTGGCTTCTTGTACCTTCGGGCTGTAATCAAAGTCCATCATGATCCCCTTTGTGGCTTGCGCAAAAGAGCCTGGCATATCGACAGGCTTCTCTCAGAATCGCGGGAACGCAAGGTTTGGCGTCGGCCGGTCTGGTAGCGCTGCACTGTCGCTACGGCCGACCGGTTTGGTCAGTTACCCGGATCGCGCTGTTTCCTGGCACCCTGAGCGCGTGGACAAGCGAGCGACGCAAGAGTTCGAGATCGTTATCGTCGGAGCCGGTTTCAATGGGCTGTACCAGCTCAAGACCCTGCGGGACCAAGGATGGTCGGTGCGGCTGGTCGAGGCCGGCAGCGGCATCGGCGGCGTGTGGCACCACAACCGGTATCCCGGCGCCCGCGTCGATTGCCACGTGCCGAACTATGAGTATTCAATGCCCGAGATCTGGAAAGACTGGACCTGGAACGAGCGGTTCCCCGGCCGCGAAGAGTTGGTCGCCTACTTCCAGCATGTCGATGAGGTGTGGGATCTCTCGCCCGACATCGATCTGAACACCGCGATCACGTCGGCCCACTTCGACGGCGATGCCAACAAATGGAGCCTCGGTGCAAGCGACGGGTCTTCCTATGTGTGCCAGTGGCTCATCATGTG
>JBDNHG010000040.1:0-8060 GCA_041688925.1 Acidimicrobiales bacterium
CATGCGGTTGATGAGCCGAAGCGTGGTGCTCTTGCCACAGCCAGACGGACCGACGAGCACAAGGATCTCGCCCTTGGGGACCTCGAGGTCGAGGTTGTGCACAGCCGGGATCGAGGTCCCCGGGTAGGTCTTGCCCACCCCATCGAGTGTGATCATTGTCTCGGGCATGTGGTCGTCTTGGATGCGAACGCCATCCGCCGCTTGGGTTTGGAGAGTCACTGGAGTCCTTTTGAAGTCGTCAGCTTGCGGATGATGCCGAATAGCAGGTCGAACACGAGAGCGAGAGCGACCGTCCACACGACGCCCACCCACATGCGTTCGACCGACCCGGGATTCGGGTAGCGGCTGAGCCCGTCGTTGATGTAGTGGCCCAGCCCGCTGCCACCGACCAGCACGGCGATGGCGGCGATTCCGACGTTGAGCAATGTGGCGATTCGTATGCCGGTGAGAATTACTGGCCACGCAAGAGGCATCTCGACCCTCGCGAGTCGCTGGAAGGGAGAAAGTCCCATGCCTTTGGCCGATTCGACCACGGCACGGTCGACGCCTTCGAGCCCGGTGACGGTGTTCCGCAAGATCGGCAGGACCGAATAGGCGGTAAGGGCGATAATCGGGCCACGGTCGCCTATGCCGATGAACGACACCGAGATCAAGATCGCAAAAGCGGCAAGCGACGGAATCGTGAGCATGATCGATGAGAGACCGACAACGAAGCCAGACAGGGCCCGTACGCGGTTGACGAGGATGCCGAGGCCGATAGCGATGATCACGGCCCAGAACATGGAGGCGAGCACCAACTGAGCATGGTCGACGGTGGTGCGCAGAATCTCACCGAAGCCCTCATTGTTGGCCATGAAGTCCCAGAAGTTCGTATAGGCAGAACCATCGAGAACGAGTGCGGGAAGGTCGACGATACCGCGCACCAGGTCGCCGATGCCGCCGATGAAGTCGTTGTCAGCTGAGGTATCGGCAATCAGCAGCCACCACACGAGGATGGCGCCAATGATGAGTCCAAAGACCGCCCGTACAGACAGACGTTCCCGGAATCCGGCATCGACGGTCGGCAGCGGGTCAGCATTGATGGGAGCGCCAGGTTTTAAGATGATATGTGCCCCGTGGGGTAGTCGGCAGCAGCCCGACCCGACGCAAGATCGCCCGGCGTGGTCAGGATGCCAATCGACCATAGCGGCTGATGGCGCCCAATCGGCGGGTAGGGACCCAAGACACACCAAATCAGCGACGTCCTCAATGGTTCAGCCGGTAGCCCGCCGCCTCGAGTCCAGACCGGTTGTTCTCGAGAATCTCACGCTCGAGCTCGTCAACGAGGGGACGCCGAATCGGTCGCACGTGTTCGCGATAGCACGCAAGATCCTGCGTGGCGACTTTGGGTCGGGTGACCCCTCACCCGCACCCGAACCCAGCAATAACCCAACTGCTGCACATTCGGAACGAGAGATCGAGGTCTGGCGCTTGGCCCAGGAAAGTCATGTCGCCGCTGGCACAGAACATTGTGTTCGATGAGCGGATCTGGCTGACGGTGTCGGCTGCGTTGGCCCCGTACTCGGCCTCGAGTGCGTCGAGGACGGCGAACGTCTCTTCCTCGTAACACACCATTGCTTGGTGCACCTCGAGCGTGATTGGGCAGAGCCAGATCTCGGGGACCATGATCGCAGCGGCCTTGGCAACGGCCGCCGGCGCATCTCTCAGCGCTTTCCGAAGCGGCGTTGCGTCACGACAACCAAGTGCTGAGCCCGCTGCGCTGATCGGCTCGGGCTCACTAACGGCGGTCGGCTGTCCGCTGCCTGATCGCTCGGCAGATGACTCGATGGACGGGTCGCCAAACGTCAGTTGTGATGCAGATCCTGCGGCACAGGCACTGAGCACGGCCATGGCCGCGACGACATTCATGACCAACGGGCGCACTCTCATCGAGCGCAGATCAGCCGTCGGCGCCAGGTCCGACATCGATCGGCACATTGACCGAAACGACCTCGTGGACCTCCATCGCGCCCGTCTCGTTGCTGATGGTGACGATCGGGTCGGTCGGATGCGCGGTCCACGGTGCGTCGGGCCAAGCGAAGGTCGTGCCGCCGCGATAGGCGAGCTGACCCTCGATCGTGTACCGCGCCGTCGCCGTGATTGTGTACTCGGTGAGTTCGTCGAATCGATGCACACACGGCGGCGGGGGATCGGTGATGCTGTCGGCACCATGCACGAATTCCCGCATCTCGCTCGGCGTGCAGGTGAGCGTCGTGTCGCCGATGATCCAGGTGACATCGACCAGGGTTGCACGGGTCGCAAGCCGCACCGTGCCCTCTTCGCTGATCGCGTGCACCGCGAATCCGTCGAGGTCATCGATGTTCTCGAGCCACAACCACATCGGCAGCCGCACGAAGGTGTAGCCCCGCTCGATGGGCGGGATCGTCTGCATCTGCGGCGGTGATCCGGCCAGGACCGTGCGCAGGGTCTCGAGCGAGCCGAGTCGAGCGCCCGGCACGTCGTATTGCTCGGTGATCGTGGTGGCCCACTCGAACGACGGCGCGAAATCCTCGACGGCGAATTCGATGGGGCCATCGGTGCCGATACGGCAGTAGTAGAACACCGGCATGTAGTCGCCGCGGGGCTGGTCGCCGAGTGCGTTGTCGGCCAGGTTCGACGCAAGGGTATCGCGGTCGATCGTGAAAACTGGTGCCGGTGCAGCGACCGCTCCGGCACTCGAGAGGAAGGCACCAATGGTGTTGACGTACTCGGCATAGACCCCGTCGGGTGCGTCAGAGATGCCACCGAACAGCACGTCATCAACCCGCTCGCCGCCACACTCGTAGTACGCGAGGCACTCGGGTTCGCCAAACCGGCCGCCGGTCGCAGCATCGAGGTCCGCTGCCGCAGCCAGGATCGTATCCCACAACGAATCCACCGCTTGCGGGGTTCCGTCGGTGCCGGCTTCGATGCGGTATTCGACGACTCGCAGATCGTCGCAGATGGTCTCGCCGGTCCACGCGCACAGTTCGAGTCGCACAGTATTTTCTGAGACGGTGGCGTCGAGGTGGTCCCAAGCGATCAGCTCGGTGGGATGCGGGTCGGCGAGACCGGATCGTCGACGATCTCGGACGAACTGCCGTTGCACGCGGTGGCGACCAGCGCCAGAACGAGCATCAGGCCGATCGCCCGTTCAAGTACTTTCATGCATTTAACGCACTTCTCATCGTGGGTCGGTGCACCTGTTTCGGCAGATCCGACGCATCATTCGAGGATCCTAGCTTGGACCGCAGATCCCGTCGTGGGAATCGCCAACAAGATGGACAAAGCTCCGGCTTTTTTGGCACCTGGGCGGCCCGATCCCGCCTGCGAGACGGCCAGGCCCCTAGCCGTTGAGCGTTGCTAGCGAATGACGGCCCGCCAGCTCGACGCATCGCTCAGCTGACGAAGCTCGAGGTTCCACGAGAGCCGCTCGCCAACGTTGTAGTGGCGCTGGGGCACTCGCAGCAGCCGGTTTCCCCACGAGGTTGGCGGCAACAGGGGAGAGGTGTTCAGTTGCACCTCGTCATCGAAGATTGCCTCGAACCACACGCAGAAGCCGTCGACGATGCCCGCATCGGTGATCACCCGTTCGCAGCTGTGGCTTCGTTCGATGTCGGCGCCCGATCCCAACGTCATCAGATCGAAGTCGAGCACCGGCACGGGCTCGCTGAGCAGACACTCGACCGCGCCCCGCCGCAGATGTAGATGGTCGCTTCCTTGCTCGAGCGCATGCAGCGGATCTGCGGTGAACGGTGAGTTAGCAAGACTGGTGAAGTCCAAACCTTCGCCCAGGTTCATGTCCCAAATATGCGGAACGCGGAACGTCTCGTGCAGGCGAACTGGTTCTACGAACAAGCGGAACCGGCCCGGGACTACTCGTCCGCCGTCACGAAGTACTCGGTCGCGAAGATCGAGCAGGTTGGGAATCATGTTCTCGCCAAACAGTTCGTCGTTGAGCTGTTCGTGAACAATGACGTCCACCGGTTCGGACGCGGTGAACTCACGACTGTTCGTTTGCAGGTACTGAATGTTCGTGAAGCCGTTTTCGGCGCCAACATCGGTTGCCAAATGGATGACATCGGCGTGGTCTAGCGCGTACACCTTTGCCGCTCCGGACGTGCTGGACATGAACGCAAGCAGCCCGGTGCCGGTGCCCAAGTCGACAACGACATCACCCTCGTTCACTGCGTTGGCGATTCCCTGGCGATATGCCTCGACCCGAACCGTGTCGGCCAGCATCTCCTCGTGGTGGCCAAGGGTCGAGAACTGTTGCCCATTGATGAGGTCATACACGATGCCCATCAGCCAGTCATTTCTGGCCAGGCGTTCTGCTCCGAAACCAAGAGTGGCACGTACAGCACGAGACAAGATCACAGGGCGAGGTTAGGCGGAGCGAAACGCATAGCGTATGAGGTGCACTTCGCGGCGTCTTGGCAGCGCCGCGGGTAGACCCTGCGGTGCCTGCAATGCAAGGGCGCAATCTCGATGTGGCATGTGTCGCAGCGGAAGCGTGTCGGCTGCGACGCGTCGGCCGGTGGGAGGCTGTCAGGCTGAGTCCATCAACCCCAAACAAGGAACAGTGCAATGAAGTTCAGCGACTATTTCAATCCCTACAAGGTCGAGAAAGTCAGTGGCGGCGGTGGCGGCATCCTACACAAGCTGGCCTCGGTCAGCCATCTGCAGGCCCAATTCGCCGACTGACCGCCTGTCGTAGCCTGCGACACCGAGGTCCTGGCTCGTTCAATGTCGCAAGCGACCATATGACACGCCATTGAAAATGGTTCGAACGCAGGCGCTGGTGCAACTCGACGATGAGCTGATCGAGGCACCCAACGAGCGAACCGGTGACCTCGAGATCACCAAGCGCGCAGCACTCAGTCGCTCATCGCGACGTCGAGTGTTGGCCACGGTGGACCCGCACGTAGCGCGCTGAGCAGCTTGTGCCCTGCTTGTCGACCGTTGGGGAATTCACCGTTGGGGAATTCGTCGCCTGGATCCCCGCGCCACGCAGCAACCATTGCAAGAACCAGGGCCCGAGAGTCACCCAGGTCACGTCATCGGCCACCAGATTGCAGCCTGCGCCGACAGATTGCAGCCTGCGCCGATCAACGTCGCCGCAGCCACTGCACGTGAAACGTCTGAGGCTTCCATCTGCGCGTCATCCTCGCACGATCGCTTCCGCCTTGCTGATGCCCGTGGCGCAGCGGTACGCGCCGGCCCCACAGCCCCAGGGCAGGTCAGCAATCCGGATGAACGCCCGCCTGTTGCTACATCTCGATTTTCATGTAGCTGGCATTGTCTGCTCCGAAGCTCCAGTTTTGCGCCAGTGCGCCCTGGATCAGCGGTCGGAAGGTGTCCCTTGCCTGAGTTTGAATTTTGGTACTCGACTTGTCGAGCTCGAACCCTGCGACCTCGTCATCGTCTTCGAGCATCATGTGCAGCAATGCGGCTTCGCCCTCGGTGAGGTCGAGGCCGCCGAGCTTGTGTCCCAGGCTGGTGGCGGTGTCTGCGGTGATCTTCATCAGGGTTCCTTGGTGTGCTTGTTGGACCTCCACACGACGGACCGTGCGTCTGACCGTTACAGGCCATCTTCGGATGGCGGCCACGGGGTGCGAGGGTTGGCAACGTGCGAGCGACCTGTGAGTGAGCTCGAGATCTTTGGCGAGGGCCGGTTACTGACGTTCGAGGTTTCCTGGCACCATGGCTGGATGGATTTCGATTTCGATTCCGATGATGACGCCCAGTATCAGATGGCCGCGGACACGTTTCTCGACGCGTTCGACGAGTGGGCGGTCGACCACCTCGGCGACGACGCCGGCGACCGGCGGGCCGATGCCGCCATGTTCCTCGATTGGAACCGCAATCACCGAGGCAAGGGTCTCGACAACCTGTCGCGAAGTGACCTGGACGACTTCTTGCTCGCTTGGCTGCCGAGCAAGTACATCGGGTCATCAGACGAAGCGCCGGCCATCGTGCACGCGGTGCAGTCTGTGGTCGAGTTCCTCGTCGCTCACAACGAACTCGACGGCGGAGCCGAACGTGCCGCATCGCTCATCCCCCATACCTATGACATCGCCGACGCGGTAGTCCAAGCCATGGACGACCCGGCAAAATTCGGATTGGGGAAGTCGGTGCTCGGCGCACAGCTCGACGATTCCAACGAGATGCGTGACGCGACCCTGGCCGATCTCAGCGCGTTGCTTGGCGAACCGCACGACGCCAGTGATGAGAGCAAGGCCGATCTGAGCACACTGTTAGGCGACAGCGAACTGACGATAGAAGAATTGCAACCGCTGCTCGAAGCACAGATGAATGCCTTCAACGATCTGCCGTTCGAGGAGCGCAAGCGTCTCACCGATCCGGCATTCGGCGCCAAGCGTCAGATCGCATTGCCGTTTACCTTCGTCCCTCCACACCCGACTGAGGTCGAAGCCAGCGCCTCTACTAGCGATGTTGTTCGTATGGTCGATGGGTTCGTGAAACATGCGGCCGAGCACGGCATCGCGTTGACCAACAGGGGCAACATCAAACTCGCCGACGCTCGCGAACTCGCCGCCGAACTGGCGACCGGCGAAGACGCCGGCAAGATCACGTCGAGCCTCGACCTGCGATGGCTCACCCTGGTCGATGACCTGGCCACGGCATGCGGTGCCGTCGAACGGCTGTCGACAAAGATCCGATCGGACGCAAAGTGGTTCGATCTCAGCGCTACCGAAAAGGCCTCCCGGCTCGCAGCGATGGTGCTGCACGGCGGGTTCTTGTCCTCGCATGTCGCTGCTGCATCATGGCTGCACGAGCAGCGTGAGTTGCTCGATGATGGTGTTCCGCACTGGTTCAGCGTTGGATTGGTCGAGGGTGCCGCACTGTTGGTTGAAGAGATCATGTCTCACGCGCTAGATGTCGCAGCTATGCGACAACACGATCGTCGTACGAGTACCGGCGCCGACACCTTCGACCAGTTCGTGGTCGTCGCCGTGGGCGAGTTGTTCGACGGTCTCGAACGTTTCGGACTCGTCAGCTGGCTTGACCGCGAGCAGGCCGAGCATGCTGCAAGCGGCACCGAATACGGCGTCGGTGGCACCATCGAACTCACCCCACTCGGGCGTCACGTGTTCCCCGACCTCGTGCGTGAAGCCGGGTATACCTTCGACGAGGTCGAGGGCATCGAAGATGCGTCGGCGCAACAGATGGTCGACATTGCGATGGCGGCCGGGCTCACGGGCGCCGACGTGCTGGCTCGGTGGAGAACCGATCTCGACATCACGAGCCGCCTTCATCTCGTGGCAGATTGCGTCATCGAAGGCCGAACGCCAGAACGTCTGATCGGGTTCGAAATTTTCGCTGCGGTAGGCGACCCCGCGGTCGTTGCGCCGATCGTCGGCCAACTGCTCGACTCGCCCGCAGGCTCCTATGCCGCCACCTATCTGCTCGAGCATGGCTTGGCCTCCCATGGCGACGTCGGCGCATTCATCGACCTCACGCCGATCATCGACATGCTCTGCGTCCGCACTGGTGATCCCGAGGTGTTCGACGAAATCTTCCAGAGCGCGAACGAAAAGATCGACGGCGACTTCATCGACGAACTCTGGCGACATGACCTGCCCGAGGTCGCGTGGGTGCTCGATGCCGCCGGAAAGCACGTCACCGACAAGGCGTTGGCCAAAGCGGCTCGCAAGGCAGTGATCCAACACCGCAGCATGCTGGCCAACCAGGGTCGCTGATTCTGTCGAGTCGATGAACGCCACGCGGCTGCTATGGGCGATGCTGGTCAGGTGAAGATTCGTATTGCGGTGGCCACCACCAACACGCCCGTTGATCTCGACGAGTTCGCCAGTTTCATCGAAGGGCTGGAGAAACGCCGGTTCGACACGGTCTGGTTGTCAGACACACCAATGTCGCCGGTGATCGAGCCCAAGCTCGCACTCGCGCTTGCGAGCCGGCATACGACCCGGCTGAAGCTGGGAACGAATGTGGTGGTGCCGGGCCTCAATCCAATGTTGCTGGCCAAGGACCTCGCTCATCTCGATCGGTTGACCAAC
>JBDNHG010000041.1:0-5453 GCA_041688925.1 Acidimicrobiales bacterium
AACCTTTGCACTCCTGGCGGCGACGGAGGCAAGGTCGCGAAGTTCCTCGAGTTCTTGGCGTCGGACGCAGCGGTGCTGCTATGCACGCATGCGACGTTGCGGTTCGCGTTCGACAAGATCGACGCCGCTCAACTCAACAAGGCAGTGCTTGCGATCGACGAGTTCCATCATGTGTCAGCCGAAGAGACGAGCCAGCTCGGCAACGTGCTGCGGACGGTGATGTCGGAAACAAGCGCCCACGTCATCGCCATGACCGGCTCGTACTTCCGGGGCGACGCGGTGCCGGTGCTCGAACCGGCTGATGAAGCCAAGTTCGACAAGGTGACGTACAACTACTACCAGCAGCTGAACGGTTACGAGCACCTGAAGTCTTTGGGCATCGGCTACCACTTCTACCAGGGGCAGTACACAAGCGCCATCGGCGAAATTCTCGATACGGATCGAAAGACGATTGTTCACATCCCTCACGTCCAGTCGGGTGAGTCCACGAAGGACAAGGTGCGTGAGGTTGACACGATCATCGACATCGTCGGCACCCTCATCGCGACGGAACCTGAGACTGGCATCCATTTGGTCAAGCGTCATTCGGACGGCAAAACCATACGGGTCGCAGACCTGGTCAACGATGACCCGTCGCATCGAGACAAGCTCGTCTCCTTCCTCCGCACTATCGAAGAACCCGATGACCTCGATCTCATCATTGCCCTAGGCATGGCGAAAGAAGGCTTCGACTGGCCATTCTGCGAGCATGCCCTGACAGTCGGCTACCGGGGTTCGCTCACCGAGATCATCCAGATCATCGGTCGAGCCACCCGCGACTCGCCGGGCAAGCCACACGCCCAGTTCACAAACCTCATCGCCCAACCTGACGCCGACGATGACGAGGTCAAGGTCGCAGTCAACAACATGCTCAAAGCCATCACTGCGTCGCTGCTGATGGAACAGGTCGTCGCTCCGAACTTTGCGTTCCGAACGAAACGGACGGGCGACGAGGGTAAGCCCAAGCCCCCTGGAGAACTGCGCATCGGCGGGTTCAAGGAACCGACAACCGATCGGGTCCGTCGGATCATCGAAGACGACCTGCCGGACTTGAAGGCCCGGTTGTTTCAGGACGCCACGATGCTCAAAGCAATGCCGGGCAACAGTGATCCGGAAGTGATGAACAAGGTGTTCATCCCCGAAGTCATCCGCACCCGTTATCCCGATCTCAACGAAACCCAAGTCGAGGAGCTGCGCCAGCACGTCGTCGTAGATTCAGTCGTCAAGAACGGACAGATCAAGGAGATCGACGGCAAGCAGTTCATTCGGATGACCCACCAATTCGTCAAGATCGAGGACCTGCACATCGAACTGATCGACTCGGTCAACCCGTTCCAGCACGCTTTCGAAATCCTGTCCAAGAGCGTCACCGCTCAGGTGCTTCGCGTCATCCAGAACACGATCGACGGCATCAAGATCGAGATGTCCGACGATGAGGCCGTGATCTTGTACGGAAGGGCGAAACGGTTCGTCGAGGAGAACGGCCGCAAGCCTGACCATCGGTCGAAGGACTCCCTAGAAAAGAGAATGGGCGAAGCGTTGCTGTATCTCCAGCGCAGACGACAGGAGCAACAGCTTTGAGCGAACTCACCCGAGAAACACTCCAAGCGCTCATCGACGACGATGAACACGGCCTGCTCACCCCCGAGCTGAAACCCGAGCCGGTGACCAATGCCGGCATCCTCGCCAACCGCTTCGAAGACATCAACGCCTTCGTCGACGAGCACCAACGGAACCCGGACCCCAACAACCGAGACGACATCGGTGAGTTCCAGCTCGGGCACCGGCTTCAGGCGATTCTTGATAACGCCGAATACTGCGCTTCGCTAGAACATCTTGACCGCCACGGCCTGTTTGACACCACAACCACTGGCGCCGGGTCGAGCATCGACGACCTGCTCGGCGGCGACGACCCGCTGCTCGACGACTTGCTCGGTCCGAGCACGAGGGGCGAGGCCGAAGCGGTCGACCTATTCGACCATAAACATCTCCCACCGCCGTCCAAGGAAGCTCCCGACAAGGTCGCACGCGGACGCCCGTGCAAAGACTTCCACTTGTTCAAACAGCAGTTCATCGATTGCCACGCCGATCTTCGGTCGGGTCGTCGCCAACTGAAGACCTTCCGCAACCCCTCTAATATCAGGAAGGGAGCATTGTACGTCCAGCGGGGCATGCTCGTTTATGTGGCCGAGATCGGAGAACTCACTCAGAAGTCTCCTGGCCTCGATGGGCGCCTGCGCTGCATCTACGAGAACGGCACCGAAAGCGACCTGCTACTCCAGTCACTCGCCCGCGGTCTCTACGACGAAGGCAAGATCGTGACCGAACCAGTCGACGTCACACTCGAGAGCTTCGGCACGCCCGACCATATGAGAAAAGGCCATGTCTACGTCGCGCAGACACTCAGCACCGACCACACCCTCACCCAGTTCGAACACCTTCACAAGATCGGCTACACAACGGACGCGGTCGAGGGAAGGATCGCCGGGGCAGCCAACGAGCCGACCTTCCTGCATGCACCAGCAAGCCTCGTCGTCACTTTCGAGATGCCCGCCGAATACGCAAAGCTGACCGAGACGCTGCTTCACCAGTTCTTCTCTGAAGTGCGACTCGACGTTTGGTTTGATGACGGCCCGTCGCCCCGCGAATGGTTCGACGCGCCCCTGGCCTCAATCGAAGAAGCTATCGAGCTGATTCAAAGCGGTCAGCTCGCTCACTACCGCTACAACCCCAGCGAGCAGGCCATCGAACTGGGCTAAAGAGCAGCAACTGGGACGTTCGTGGAGCAAACGTCGAATGGTTCGGGGTCACTCAGCGGCCCTTCTTTGCAAGATCGCGCCGACTGAGGACGAGCCCGCATCGACCGCAGGCGAAATATTGTGGCGATACACGCCCAACAAGGTCGTGGCGTCCTTGTGCCCGAGAAGATCGGCTACCTGTTCGATCTGCACGCCCATTGCGACAAGCAAGGAGGCTGCCGAGTGGCGCATCTCGTACGGTGCCCACTTACCAAGCCCGGCCGCCAGGGTGAGCTTCTTAAACTCGCGACGGAAGTTGCTCGGATCGATCAGCGTGCCGATCTCAGTGCAGAAGACAAGGTCGTTGTCATGCCAGACATCGCCATTGCGAAGCCGCTCTTCGTTCTGAACTCGACGATGCGAGCGAAGGGCCGTCACGGCAACTTCGGGGATGACAAGTGCGCGCTTGGATTGGGTGGTCTTTGGCTCGCCAAGGCGTAATTCGTTGTTCTCTCGCTTAATCGCTTGGCGAATGCGCATGACCGGCATCGGAGCGTCCAGGTCCAGATCCTGCCATCGGAGGCCGAGAATTTCGCCCGGTCGCAGTCCACGAGTGAGGCCGACGAGGATTGCGGCTTCGAGGCGGTGGCCATTGGCCGTGTCCAGGAGTTGCCGAGCCTGGTCGGGGGTGAGCGATCGGCGTTGCTTGGTGTGCGACTGGGGGACTCGGGCGATGCGCGCGACGTTGCGGTGGATCCAGTCTCTTCGTTCGGCTTCTTCGATTGCCGAGGCGAGATGTGATTTCAAGCGCTGCAACGAGTTCTTGGAGAGATCGGCGTTGTCTCGACGGTGCACGAGGAAGCGCTCAACATCGATAGCGGTCAGCGCTGTCAGCTTCTTGCGGCCGAGCGCAGGTTTGATGTGGCTGTAGCTCCAGCGATAGTTGTCGACGGTGTTCGGTGACGGATCTTTCGACATCACGACCGTGTCGAGATAGAAGTCAACCAGCTCGGAGATAGTCATCGCTGCGCGGCCGGTGGGTACACCGTCGTCGACTTGGCGCTGTATCTCTTTCAGCTTCTGAAGTGCCTCGGTTTTAGTTCGGGTCTTCCGTCGGATCCGTCTGCGCTTTCCCGTCTCGTCGTAACCGGAAGAGACCTCGGCGATCCAACGACCGGTTGAGGTCTCTTGGAATACGGATCCTTGGTTGTGACTTCGTTTTCTCATAGGCCCAGCTCGGTTGCGGCGTTGTCGTCGAAAGTAGTCGCCTGGCGGATGTAGCGCCGCAAGACCTGCATCGATCGATGCCCGGTCTGGTTGGCAATTGCCCGTTCCGAGGCACCTGCCGCGGCAGCGGTCGTAGCGAATCCGGCCCGCAGGCTGTGCCCGCCGAGTTCGTCCGGCCGGGTGAGCGCGGCTGCTCCGGCGAGCTTCTTGACTACCAGGCCAACGGACTGGGCACTCAGACGCTGCGTCGTCGTGTTGCCGCCGCGTCGGACACGACGGAACACAGCGCCCCGTTCAATGGCGCCCGTCTCCAGCCATGCCTGTAGCGCCCTCACCGGACAGAGCAGCGGGTCAGCGGAGTAGGGGAGCGCAACCTGGCGTCCCTCGCCTTCGGGGTCGGTCTTGGAGCGTCTGATGGTCAGCGCGTATCCGCGGTCGTCGAGGCGGAGGTCGCCGACGTTGATTGCAACGAGTTCGGAGCGGCGCAGGCCACCGACAAAGCCAACGAGCAGCAGTGCCTTGTCTCGCAGCGACGTCGGGTCATCGCCGAGCGTTGCGATCATGCGCCGCAATTCGTTGACAGTGAGCGCCCGTTTGCCGTTCTGCTCGACGCCTTTGGTTCGACGTAGCCCGGTCATGAGCTTGCGCACCTGGGGATGCACTGTCGGCGACACAGCGTTGGCCTCGCTGTGAGTAACGGCGATAGCTGCCATGCGGCGACCGATCGTTGACACCGCCAGGTCACGACTCGCTGACATATCGGCGACATACAAAGCGACCGTCGCCGCATCGGCAGGCAACGGGGTGAGGTCAAGGCGGTCACAGAACGCCTCGAAGTCGGCCCAGTCCGATGCATACGCGGCGCGAGTCGATTCGGCGCGAGCGGCGTCGATGAGGTTGCGAGCATGGCTGACGAGGTCGTCAACCTCGGCTTGCAGGTCGTTCGAGCGGGTGTGGGGGACAACAGCGGTAGGTGCCATGGTCGTAGTTTAGTATCGATAAGCATCACTTCTCACTAGTTAAATCTATGAATGGTGACTCTGGCCATTGGGCGAACACGGTGTGTCGTCCCGGACCTGGCATGGCCTCGTAGTTCGGCCGAGTACCACCGAAAATGGCCCCAGCGCGTTCGATGAATTCTTGTGGCGACGCAGCGGTGATCTCGATCGACTCGATCCCGAAACCGCGAGACGGCGAGTACCGACTCGGGAACCCCGGCACCGGTGACTCGAAACCCTTGGCCAGATATTCGGCCAGATTCCGACGGTCTTCGACCGTCTCGACCCGATCGAGTTGTTTCCGCCCATAGGGCCAAAGCTCAACGAGGCACTGACCGGCAGACCATCTCGTAACAAGGTGCATGTGCAGCCTGCCAGCGCCGTGACCGCGCTCGGGCACCCACACATAGGGGAAGGCCACACCCTGCGCCGCTCTCGCCTGACGCAATGC
>JBDNHG010000042.1:0-3860 GCA_041688925.1 Acidimicrobiales bacterium
CATCGTGCGCCACCACTGATCCTTGACGTTGCGCAGCAGCAAAACGCCGACCGGGCCGTAGTCATAGGTGGAGCGGCTTCCGCCGTAGATCTCAGCCGACTGAAACACCAAACCACGGCGTTTCGATCTTGGCGGCACGCCACGGCGAACACATTGGACTCGAAGGTCTGCACGGTGGCGGCGACATGCAA
Source organism: Acidimicrobiales bacterium (assembly GCA_041688925.1). Lineage (GTDB taxonomy): Bacteria > Actinomycetota > Acidimicrobiia > Acidimicrobiales > UBA10347 > UBA10347. Next base: position 192 of record JBDNHG010000042.1, read on the forward strand.
GGAGACTTGGGCTGCGATGGACCCGATTGGATTGGCCGTGATCACCGCGGGCAGTGACGCCACCGTGGTGGCGAGTTGCGGGGTCACCTTGTCGCCGTCGAATTGTTCGAATCCGCGGTGATAGGCGGCCGACATGATCCATACCAAACCCATCGTCAAACAGCCCATTGCGATGCGGCGCAGCCAGCCTTCGATGTTGTCTTGAAACACGCCTCGAGCGATCGCCAACGGAAACGCGGTGAGCACGAGTGAGCTCACGATGCCGTAGGCGACGCCGCGCCACAAGACTTCGAACACCAAAAGAAGCCCATCGGGATGTGCCGTTGCGTTCGAGCTCAGCACGTTGACCACCAGATAGATGGCAACGAGGGCACCAATGAACAGGCTTGATCGCCAACGGCGTTGCATCCAACCAAACACATTGCCATTCGTCGCGCGCCGGTAGCCGTACAGGAAGGTCAACGCCGACCAGATGAAGATTGCGTAGTAGAGGTCATTGTCGAGTTGCAGTACCGAGGTACTCACCCATGAGACCAGGAAAAACAACAAGAGCGCGTCGCAGAACCACAAAACGTGCGTGAGTGGCCGCGAAGCTGCCTGCGATTCATCGGCAGCGAGCTCACTGCGCGCGAACGATTCAAGGGTCGACAGCAGCACGTTCCTACCATTGCAGTGCGTCGGGTGGGTCAACAGGGCCAAACGTCGGTTCCGGTCTCGCTGCGGGACGTTTTGCTCTACTGTTCGCGGCCGTTCACGTCAAGCATCAACAGCAGCAGCTGGGAGGAAGATGACCATGAGCGAAACTGACACGAACAACACAGGCCTCACGGTGGTATGCCCACTCAACGGCAATCCGAGCGCAGAACGCGCACTGCCGAGCGCATTCGACGCCGCCGCGTTGTTCGATGCAGAACTCACGCTGTTCAGCGCCGTCGTAGACAGCCACATGGTGGGGCGCCGTCGCGACTATCTCGACTTGCTCGGCGCCCAGCGTCGCTGCTCGGGCGCTCACCTCCCGCTGAGCGACGTGGTCGTCGACCCGCACGCTCCACGCGCCATCGCCGAGCGCAGCGCGTCTCCGAGCGTGCTGACCGTGATGGCAACGTCGAGTCAGCCACTGCTTCACACCGGCTATATCGGTTCTGCCGCCGAGCGCACGACGCGCGAGGCGTTCAACCCCAGCTTGCTCGTCGGCCCGCACAACAAAACCCGCCTGTGCGATGTCGACCGCGTCGTCGTGGCGTGTGATGGATCGCAGCTGAGTGAATCAGCGCTCCCCCACGCTCGGACGTGGGCTGATCGGCTCGACGTCGAGCTTTGGGTCATAACCTCGCTTTCGCCGCGTGATCTCGACGGGTCGGGCTACAGCAGTGCAGCCGAGCCGACCTATGTCCGTCGGCTTGCAAAGCGGTTCGATGCCCAGTGGGAAGTGCTGCACGGCCCCGACCCTGCCAAGGCGATCGTGCAGTGGGCTGGACCGTCGCTTATCGCCATGACAAGCCATGGACGCAACGGATTGAGTCGCCTCACTGTTGGCAGTGTGACGACGGCAGTTACACGCTGGGCCACGGGCCCGGTGCTGGTGGCAAACAGCCGAAGGGCACTCGACGAGACCTGACATGTGACGTTGGGCTCTAGTCGAGTTCGTCATGGTCTGCCCATACTCAGGAATCGGCAGTTAGAGACCCACAGCGATGTACACACAAGTTCCAACCGAGCTCCACATGCTGAACGACCCCGATAGTGCTGCCGCAGTCGAATACATCTGCTCGCTCGCAGCGAGTCGCTCGCCATGTGAAGCAGTTGCCGTCGCTGTTGCGCCCCGGAATGTGGCACGCGCGTCAAATTTGGTGTTCGGCACCGGTATCGGCGTGATCAGCTCAGTCACCGAACCAGACGATCTCGTTGGTCAGGCTCGACTGAGCGTCGCCCATGGCGCGACCGAGATTGTGCTTCCTCGAATGGTTTTGGATCATGTCGCTACGTTGAAAAACCTGAAGTACTTTCTGGGGTCATCGACATCCATCACCGTCAACATCACCGCCAATGACGGGAACGTGCAGCTCGACCAGGCCGAGTATGCGCTCGGTCTGGGCGCCGACTACGTTGCCTACACCCCGAACCCGGCACTGACCTGTGCTGCGTCCCATGCGACCAGCCTGGTGGCATTGGCCGGTGAGCTGCGACTCGGTGGCGTGAAACTTGCCGCAACCCACACGCACCATCTCATCATCGACAAGAGTGAATGGGCGCGTGTTCCCGGCAATGCGCGCGTGTGTCTGCCCGTCAGCTACCCAACGGGTGTGACTTTCGGCCCTAGCTTTGCCACACAAAATGAGCGAGAGTGTCGACATGATCGCGAGCGTGCCTCGAGAGGCCGCCCGACCCAGAGCAAGGAGAACTGATGTCTTTCATCGTTGTAGGAGTTGACGGATCTGCCAGCGCCACCAAGGCACTCGCTGCCGCGGTCGAGCAGGCCAAGTTGATCGACGCCGAGGTGCGGGTGATCAACGTCGTGGTACTTCCAGCTATGAGCGGGTACGAGTTCGGCCCAATCGATCTCGAAGGCATGCGTTCGGCCGCCAAGGCAACCGTCGACAAGGCTGTCGCCCAGGTCACAGCCGAACACGGCGGGCAGGCCCCCGTGCCGATGTTGACGCGCGTGCTCACCGGACATATCGGCATTGAGCTACTACGTGCCGCCAACGAAGATGATGGCGCGTCGATGGTCGTATCGGGATCTCGCGGCTACGGCGGGTTCAAGAGCCTGCTGCTCGGTTCGGTGACGACCTATCTCGCGCACCATCTGACCTGCCCGCTACTCATCATCCCCGCTGCCGACGGCGAGTGATCCAAGCGGTAGCGGCACCGACCAAACGAGTTCGCTACCGCCATTGGGCCCGCCCGAAAATGCCATCGTGCCGCCGTGCACTTCGGCGCGGGCGGCCATGTTGACCAGCCCGTGTCCGGACAGTTTCGTCGACATACCGTTCTCGGTGACGTCGGTGATCCCGTTGCCGTTGTCGGTTACCCGCACCGCGAGACCAGCTCCGTGAGCACTGACCGTCAACGTTGCCGTCGTTGCATTCGCATGCCGCGCAATATTTGAGAACGCCTCGCGGACGACCGCAAGCACATCTGCCCGAACGGCCTCGGGCAGCGCAGGTAGCTCACCGAGACGCACGACGGGATCGAGGTCGAAACTATCGCGATAGGCCTCGGCGATCTCGGCCAGTTCGACCACGAACGACTCATGTGAATCGAGCGAGTTCAGTCCAAAGATCGCCTCGCGGAGTTCACGGATCGCAGCGTCGATCTCGTCGACAACCAGCAGCGCTCGATCAACGATTGCTTCACGAGTCGGCAATTTCGTCGCCGCTTGCAAGGTCATGCCAGACGCAAACAAACGCTGAATAACGGTGTCATGCAGGTCTCGAGCAATCTGTTCGCGAGCATGCATCGAGTTCAGTCGTTCTCTGGCCCCGAGCAACTCGGTCTCAGCCGAGTGGCGGGCGACGGCATAGCGGATCGCGCGAATGATCAGTTCTGGGGTCAGGGTGTTCTTGACCAGATAGTCCTGCGCGCCGCGTTCGACCGCCTCGATAGCGACCGCCGGGTCGTCGAGCCCTGTGAGCACAACAACCGGGCAGTGTGGTGATCGTGCGACCA
>JBDNHG010000043.1:0-6698 GCA_041688925.1 Acidimicrobiales bacterium
CAAGTATCAGGCCCTCACCACCCTCGCACCAACCATGCGCGACGCTGACGGCGCCCTGGTCTTCACCGAGACCGTGAAGGCCGCAAACCACGCGATCAACCGTCTCGACACCGAACTCGACATCGAGATCATCACCGGCGACACGGCACGCGCCGCCCGCGAATCAATTCTTGACAGGCTCCGCACCGGAGCACTCGATGCTGTGGCCGCGCCGCGCGTGCTCGACGAAGGCGTCGATGTGCCCAACGCGAACCTTGGCGTGGTCGTCAGCGCGAGCCGTACTCGCCGCCAGATGATCCAGCGCATGGGCCGGGTGCTACGCCGCAAGGAAATCGGAACCGGTGCGCGCTTCGTGATTCTGTTCGCGGCTGACACGCTCGAAGACCCGACCGCCACCGACGATCGTGACGGCTTCCTCGACGAGATCGAAGCGATCTCCGACAAGATCCATGTGTTCGGCGTCGCCGACCTGCATCGGGTTGAAGCCTTCCTCGATTGGAACGGACCCACCAATGTCCGCGATCCAATCCGAGTCGACTCAACTCGCATCATGACCGTCGAGAGCGATCGCTGGGACATCATCAAGGGCGACGACGGTGATGCCAACGTTGCGGTCGACCTCGAGCGCGACATCGGCACCGAGGCGATGTATGCCCGACTGCACTACTTGATGTGGCCCGAGCACACCTGGCTGCACAGCTGGATCGCCGACCGTGTGCCCGACACACCCCGCGAAAAGCCCGAAGATCTCCCGGTGTACCTCGAGATCGAAAAGCTGCCCATGCCCGAACTCGCCAAACCGAAACCCAAGAAGAAGCGTCTATCGACCGGCGAGTCACCAGTGCGGGTCGTAACACTCGCGGCTGGCTTTGCGGTCGAGTGCACCGGTTGCGGCGCACTGTCTGCGCCTGTCAAATTCAAATGGCAGGCCATGGACCAAACCGTCGAGTGCGCGTGCTCTGAGTGGTGAGACAGCAGCTGGTTCTGTTCGGCTAGCTCACCGCAGGTAGCAGTTCGAACGTCACTTGTCCGCCCGGCCCTGCATCGGCCCACACCCGTCCGCCCTGGGCTTCGGCCAGGCCTCGCACGACCGCCAGCCCAAGCCCTGCGCCGCCGTGGGCGCGAGTACGCGCCACATCGGCCCGCTCGAACTGATCGAAGGCGCGGACTACGAAGTCTTCGGGAAATCCCGGTCCGTCGTCCTGCACACACAGGGTTGGGGTCGGGTCGCCATGCACGATCACGCGCACTTCGCCATGTGCCGGCGAGTGGCGAATCGAGTTCGACAACAGATTGTTGATCATGCGTTCGGTCTCAATGCGAGCGGCCTCGACCAGCACCGGCCCATCACGCTCGACGCGTAAAACAACCTCGTGTCGGCGGGCCAGCGGCCGCATCGCGTCGGCGGCACGTTCGGCGACTTCGGCAAGATCGAACGGCTCGACCTCGAGCGACAGTTGCTGCGCGTCGAGCTTGCCGATGACCAAGAGGTTCTCGACAATCAGTTCGATCGATCGAAGATCATGTTCGATCGAGTCGAGATAGCGGGCTGGATCGGGCGCCATCCCGTCTTGTAACGCCTCGACCGCAGCGCGCATCGCGGTGAGCGGCGTGCGCGCATCATGGCTGAGCGACGACAGCATGAATTGCCGTTCATCCTCGAGGCGCTTGCGCTCGGCGGCCGCCTGCTCGATCTTGTCGGCCATCGAGTCGAACATCGCGCCGAGCTGGCCGAGCTCGTCGGCGCGGTCAATACCGGTGCGAGCCGACAGGTCACCTTCGCCAACGATCTTCGCCGCCTCGGATATGCGGTTCAGGTCTCGCAGCAACGGGCTGCTCAACAGATTCACGAGCAAGGCGGCCATGGCCACCGCCAGCGCCGTCAGAATGACGACGAACTGGGTGTCGTGCGACGACGTGAACATCGACGAGGCACCGCCGACCGTCGTTATTCCAACAACCAAAGGTCCGGCAATACTCACCGCGAGAATCCGTCCGTTCAGCGACCGTCTGGTGATCGCTGCCAACGAGAGGCCTACGACGAAAACGGCCGCGGCGATCGCGGCATACATCGCGATCAAGCGATTTTGTTCGCCCCCGGACGGCGCCATCACGAACTCGGTGCCGAGATAGGCCGCAGCTGCGGTTGCAATCGTCAACCCACCAAAGGCTGAAGCGATGCGGAAGACTTTCAAGGTTCGAACCGATAGCCCACGCCGTAGACGGTCAGAATATGGGCGGGTTCTGACGGGTCATGTTCGAGCTTTTGTCGCAGCCGCCGCACATGCACCGTCACCGTTGCTGGATCCTGCCATTCGGCCGATGATTCCCACACGCTCTGCAATAGCTCGTCACGAGACACGACCCGATTCGGGTTGGCGAGCAGGAAGGCCAGCAGATCGAATTCGAGGCGAGTGAGGTCGACCTCGGACCCCGCACGCAGCACGTGGCGACGATCGAAATCGACGTTCACCTCGCCGAATGTGCCGATCATCGGTGCTGCCACGCTCGATCGCCGTAGCACCGAGCGCACCCGTGCGGCGACCTCGCGCGGCGAAAATGGTTTGACCACATAGTCGTCGGCGCCGAGTTCGAGCCCGGCGATGCGGTCCTTTTCGTCGCCAAGAGCAGTCAGCAAGATGACGGGCACATCACTGGTTGCCCGAGCATGTCGCAACACCTCGAGTCCGTGGCGCTTCGGCAACATCAGATCGAGGAGCACGAGATCGGGTCGACGCTCGTCGAGCATGGCGACCGCCTGGTCACCATCTTCGGCCTCAACGACCTCGAACCCATCATGTGTCAGGTACTGGGCAAGCACCTCGCGCACCATTGGTTCGTCATCGACCACCAGAACGATTTGCGCGGGAACCATGGTTCAAACCTATTGGTTCGGCAAATCTGGCGAGTGTTAAACTCACAATGTTTCGGTTTATGTAAAGGAACTCCACAAACCATTTGAATCTTTATTGGTAAGAAGACGGGACTTCCCCTATTCTCCAGACTCGGTACACAACGTCTTGATGGGCGTTGTTCGAGGGATCAACAAATAATTCTGGGGGATTTGCATATGGCAATGCTCAATGTCTCTGACATTACGGTGCGCTTCGGCGGCATCGTGGCGTTAGATGGCTTATCGTTTACGATCGATGAGGGCCAAATTTGTGGCCTCATTGGTCCTAACGGCGCTGGGAAAACCACGCTGTTCAATGTGGTGAGTCGTATCTACGACGCCGCCGAGGGGTCGGTTACTTTCGACGGCGAAGATATGTTGGCGCTTTCGGCCCATCAGATCTCGCGCCGTGGGGTCTACCGCACCTTCCAAAACCTTGCGCTCTGGCCTGGTATGACCGTGCTCGAGAATGTCATGGTCGGCGGTCATGCCACCACCGAGATGGGCTTTGTGCGCTCGCTCTTCAAGTTCGGGAACAAGGCCGAAGAAAACATGCTGCGCGAACGGGCCTATGCAGCCCTCTATGAGCTCAACCTGCACGAGCATGCATTCCACCCCGCAGCCGGGCTGCCCTTCGGCACCCTGAAGCGCATCGAACTCGCCCGAGCACTCATCGGCGATCCGAAACTGCTCATGCTCGACGAACCCGCCAGTGGGCTCACCCATAGCGAGGTTGATGAGCTTGCAGCAGACATCCGGGCGATTCGAGACAAGTACAACCTGACCGTCCTGCTCGTCGAACACCACATGCGCATGGTTATGGCGATCTCCGAAAAGATCGTCGTGATGAACTTCGGAAAGAAAATCCAAGAGGGCGACCCCAACGTCGTCCGCAACGACCCGGCTGTCATCGCCGCCTACCTCGGCGGAGAAGCAGCATGAGCGACAACATGCTCGAGGTCCACGACCTCACAGCGAGCTACGGCCAAGTCGACGTACTTCGAGGTGTCAACATCGAAGTAAAGACCGGCGAAGTGTGCGTAATCCTGGGCGCCAACGGCGCCGGCAAGACAACAACGCTGCGATCGATCTGCAACATGCCGGTCGTGTCGTGCAGCGGCACGATCATGCTCGATGGCAACGACATTTCGAAGTCCGACACCGGAGCGACCGTGGCACAGGGAATGGCGCACGTTCCCCAGGGACGCGGCACGTTCCCTGAATTGTCGACGTTGGAAAACTTGCAACTGGGCGCCTACGTGCGCACCGACAACGAGGTCAACGACGACATCGACCGTTGGTTCCAAATGTTCCCCGTGCTCAAAGAGCGCAAGAATCAAGCCGCTGGTTCGCTCAGTGGCGGCGAGCAACAGATGCTCGCCGTCTCACGAGCGTTGATGGCTCGGCCCAAACTGCTGTTGCTCGACGAACCGTCGCTCGGACTGGCACCGATCATCATCGAAGATCTGTTCGGCACGTTCAAGCAGATCAACGAGGACGAGGGCACCACAATGCTGATCGTCGAACAAAACGCGAACCTGGCACTGAGCATTGCGCAAACTGCGTATGTGCTCGAAACCGGCTCGATTGCGTTGAGCGGCCCTGCGGCCGAATTACGAAATGACCCTGCTGTGCAGGAGGCCTACCTCGGTGCATAACGAAACTTTTCTTCCCGTCGCCTTCCAAGGAGCTAGCACGTGACACTTTTCCTTCAACGTTGCATTGATGGCTTGCAAAACGGAGCGATCTATTCCGTTGTCGCCATACCTATGGTGCTCATTTTCAAGGCAACGACCTTGATCAACTTCGCTCAAGGCGAACTGGCGATGATCGGCGCGTTCTTTGCGTTCGTGTTCGCCGTACAGGCCTTCAGCCTGCCGATCTGGCTCGCTGCGATCATCGCTATGGTCCTGGCCGCTCTGCTCGGCATGGGCATCGAACGCACCTTGCTGCGTTCGTTCGACCCAAGCGACCATCTGCCGATCGTGCTCATCACGCTCGGCGTCTTCTACATCATCAATGCATTTGCCGGTGATATCTGGAACTATCAGGCACAACCCGAGGTTCCGAACCTGCTCTACGACATGCCCAATTTCGGGTTCTGGGATATGGGCGAATGGATGCAGGGCAGATCCTCGTTCTTCACGAGCGAAGAAAACCGCTTGGGCCTGCGTATTCAGCATGACTCCGTCGGTCTCATCGGCGCTCTGCTGCTCATGTTGCTTGCGCTGCACTTCATTCTGAATCGCACCAAGATGGGCCTCGCATTCCGTGGGGTCTCCTCGAACACCGAGTCGTCTCGCTTGGTCGGAATCAGAGTGGGTCGCATCCTCAGCTTCGGTTGGGCATTGGCCTGCTCATTCGGTGCACTGGGAGCGATCTTGGTCGCACCTCGCATCACGCTGCAGCCCAACATGATGCTCACCGTGCTCGTTTACGCACTTGCGTCGGCCGCCTTTGGTGGCCTCGATAGCGTCGGTGGCGCGGCCCTCGGCGGCTTCGTTGTTGGATTGCTCAACAGTCTCGTGCTCGGTTATGTGGCCGACGTCGACCGATTGAGCAGCCTGACCGCAGCCCCACTCGTCATGCCTGTCATCTTGCTGTTGGTTGTGTTGTGGTTCAAACCACAAGGCCTCTTCGGCACCAAAACCGTCGAAAGGGTCTGACCAATGCCTTACGTACTCCACCAGGGTTCTGCTGGACACCGCATGTACCGCTTCGCCGGCTACGGGCTGCTCATCATTGTGATGTTGCTGTTGCCGTTCGTCCTGCCTGAGTTTCAGGTCACACGACTGAACCGCGCAATCGCAATCGCAGTTGCGATCCTGGGCCTCAACCTGGTTGTTGGCTTCGGCGGCTTGTTCGCGCTTTGTCAGAGTGCGTTCATTGCGCTCGGCGCGTTCACCTCCGCATCGCTGATCATGGATCATGGCTGGGACTATTGGATGACCCTGCCTGCGGGCATGTTCATGGCTTTCCTGGTTGGGCTCCTGCTGGGGGTGCCTGCTCTGAGAATCAAGGGTTTGTACCTGGCAATGGCGACCGTGGCATTTGCGGCGGCGTTCCCGAGTTTGACCAAACTCGAGTTCTTCGGCATTCCCGAACGCACCGGTGGTGCCAACGGTCGTGAGATCACCGAAAAGATGAACCCACCCGACTGGATGCCGTTCTTCGATATCACCGAACCTGGCCGCTACCGCTATTTCCCCATCGCACTGATTGCGCTGTTTGCATTCTGGGCGGTTGGCAACCTGATCAAAAGCCGGCCTGGTCGAGCCATTGTGGCCATCCGCGACAACGAAATTGGTGCCGCCGTAAGCGGCGTTGACCTGCGTCGCATCAAGGTATTGAACTTCGGGTTGAGTGCCGCCATCGGCGGCATGGCCGGCGTCCTGTGGGCGATGAACTCGGGCTTCGTCGCCGAACAGGACTTCACCTTTGTGCTGATGGTCGACCTGCTCGTAGGGCTCGTCATTGGTGGTGTCGCCACGGTGAGCGGCGCAGCGATTGGGGCGATCGTCGTAGTATTCGGTCGCTGGGTGTGTCAGACCTACTTCGACTATTCGGTGTCATCGATGATCTGGCTCGTGGCCATCACGGCATTGGCGCTGTACTTGTCACGTCAGCAAGAGTCGGGGTCTCGCAAGGCGATGGTCTTCGGCGGCACGTTCGTCGCTGGAATTCTCGTCGGTCTCGCGTTCTTTGCTGCCGTCGACGTTCCCGGGCTCTACCAACTGAACGGCGACGGACCACTCTCGCAAGCGATCTTCGGCATCGTCTTGATCGCTTTCGTGTTCTTTGCCCC
>JBDNHG010000044.1:0-2149 GCA_041688925.1 Acidimicrobiales bacterium
CTGGGGCCGCGTCTGCGCTATCACGAGCGTGGGCGTGAAACAGCCCATTCCGTTCCTGATGGCGAGCTCGGTCGCCCGCGCCGGGCTCACGAGCTTCCTCAAGATCACCGCTCGCGAAGTCGCGGCCGACGGGGTGACCGTCAACTCGTGCCAGCCGGGAACACACTGGACAGCACGGGTCAGCAAGATGATGGACCAAGAGAGCGCGGCCAAGGGCAATCCGTCGCAGATCACCGGCGACGCCGACGAGTTCGGTCAGGCGGTCGCCTTCTTGTGCAGCCAGCAGGCCCGGTTCATCACCGGGACCGGGCTACTGATCGATGGCGGTCAGGCCGTGGGGCTTCTCGACTGAGTCGCCTGCCCGACCACCGACTTCTGGCGGGGCGTCAACGATCGTTGGCCAGTCCCATGAATCGGCGGGCGTTGGTGTAGAGCACGTTGTCTTTGAGGTCGGTTCGTCCGACGTGTTCGAGTGATTGTTCGAGTTCGGCGAGTGCTCCGGGATAGGTGCAGTCGTAGTGCGGGTAGTCGGAGCCCCATACGACGGTGTGGGCTAGGCCCATGTCGGCGAGTTGGGCGAATGCTTCGCCTTCGCCTGCCTCCATGGTCACGAAGCACTGTTCGCTGAAGATCTGGGTGGGCTCTCGTTCGAGGCGGGGCACGAGGTGGCCCATTGTCTCTTTGTGTTCGTCGAGTCGTTCGAGCCAGTACGGCAACCAGCCCATGCCGCTTTCGAAGAAGCCGACCCGCAGCCGGGGGTGGTCGTCGAGGATTCCGCTGGCCACGATCTCCATGACCGAGGCCATCTGTTCGAACGGATGGCAGACCATGTGGACGTAGAACTGGTTGGTGTAGCGGCTGCTGGCGAAGCTGTTCATCTTCGAGCCGAAGCTGCCGTGGATGGCGACGGTCAGGTCGGCGTCTTCGGCTGCGGACCAGACTCGGTCCATGTCGTTTGAGAACAGCTCGAGTCCGTTGTAGCGCTCAGGTCGGAAGGTGATGCCGGTGAGCCCTTGTTCAGCGACGAACGTGATTTCTTCGACGGCGGCGTCGACCGATTGCAGCGGGCACAGACCCATGGCGAAGAGGCGGTCGGGGTTCTCGGCGACGAAGTCGCTCATCCAACGGTTGTAGGCGCGTGCGTTGGCCGCGGCGACATCCGGGCGTTCGATCTCGCCGGTCAGCAGGTCGAGTGAGGGGAACATGAGCGCCACGTCGAGTCGCTCGGCGTCCATCACCTTGAGCCGCTCTGCTGGGTCGTAGCTGCCGGGCACGATGTCATCCCAGGTGACGTTGGTGCCGAAGGCGTTGGGGATGCATGCAGGGGCGGCGCTGGTGCCGGTATCGGCGCCGTTGGCGAAGAGCGCATCCTTGCCGTCGGGTTTGGTGCGGGCCTGGATGATCAGCTCGCGATAGTCGGGATCGCAGTACTCGGTCCAGACCGATGGCGGCTCGCAGATATGCGCGTCGGCGTCGTAAACGGGCGTGTGTTCGGCGGTACGGGTCGGCGCAGTCATCGGGGCCTCGCTAGGGGTCGTGGGGGACCGGTGCGAGGAGTCGAGCGACCGCCGCTCGTTGCCGCGCACACAGGTGTGCGGCCTGCTGTTCGGCGCATGGGTGACCCCCTTTCACCAGTCGATGCGGACGCTGCTCACCTTACGCTCCAGCGCGCATCGATGCGAAAGGGCTCGGAGAGGCGGCGGTATCCGCAACCGATTGGCGAATCGCCCGACAACCTGCCGACAACAGCCGAGCCGTTGGTGATGCCGAGGTCCTTCAGCGCCTTTGCCGACAGCGCCGAGCGGGGATTTCCATTGCAGAACAGGACGTAGGTCTTGTCCTTGTCGGCGTAGATGTCACGGTGATAGGGGCTTTCTGGATCGAACCAGAATTCGATCATGCCGCGAGGAGCGTGGAGCGAGCCCTCGATCGTGTCGCTCTGCTCGACCTCGCGGATATCGCGAACATCGACAAAGACGAGTGCCCCATCGTTCGTACGTGCGACTGCGTCCTCGAACGTCATCGTGTCGATCTCGGTCAAGGCCTGTTCGGCCATTTCAATGATGCCGATCATCTGCTCGCTTCCAGAACCAGTTTCAAACAATGCCCCAGGCTGCGGGCTGCGCTTCCTCATTGCCTGGTTGCGAAC
>JBDNHG010000045.1:0-6700 GCA_041688925.1 Acidimicrobiales bacterium
CTCGTTGCCGGCGTCGACGACCTCGGCGATTCCGTTCGGGGCACACAGCAGCTGCTCGTCGGCTGCCGATTCGCATCTTTCCCAGAGCTGAGGGGCCACACCGGTCAGTTGATCCGCTGCGTCAACGGTGCCGGGCACGAACTCGGTGGTTGCCGCCGGCAGCGGCGCTCGTGCGCGTACTTCCGCCCTGCCCGGGCGGGTGTCTGAGCTGTCGAACACCAGGATCGGCGTGCCGGGCGTGACGAGTTCGACCAGCGCCTCGAGCTGCTCGTCGGGCAATCGGATGTTCCCCGAGCTGATGCGTTCGCCCATCAGCTCAGGAGCATTCGTTCCATGCAGCAACGTCCTCGGCAGCCCGGCCCCACCAAAGGTGCCGAGATCCTCGCTGAACCCTGCCGTCGCCAGCACCGCATGACCGAACGCCTGGCCGATCAGCCCGCCGCTCACACCAGCGGTGAGGTACGAGACTCCGGTTGGTGTTTGTCGTTCGTCATGGCCCTGCACGATCGTTGATCGCAGTAGAACCTCGTCACCGTCGACGACCTGCAGTTCTCCCTCGCCTGCCAGATCGACCTCGATCCTCTTCGACGTGAACCCGAGGTCGAAGTCGCTGCGGTGCACCCAGGTGTACGAATTGTTTGGCCGCGTCGGCGCCTGCACGACAAGCCAGTCATCTTCGGGCCCTCCTGCAATCACCCGCAGCACGAGTGGGCCACCCGGATCGTCGAAATCGATCAGCGGTAGCGGCAGGTCGATGCCATCGATCTGGTTGCGATCGAGCAGCGTGCGCTGCTCTCCCCCAGGCCTGTCGTACACCGCTATCTCGCGACGTGCAGGCTCGCCGGGTATGAGTTCGATCTCGCTGCCAGCGTTCTGTTTCGCTACGACATAGGTGCCGAACCGCGCTGGTTCGGGCGCTTCATTGGCGCTGAGATCCGGTTGCGCGACAGGGATCTCGGGTTGTGGGATCTCGGGTTTCGGGATCTCGGGCTCCGGCGTCGGCGAAGCGGTCGTGGATTCGCCAGTCTGCAATTCTGGCCCATCGGTTGGTGACACTGCGGTTGGCGACACTGCGGTTGGCGACGCTGCCGACGGCTCGGCATCGGTGCAGCTGATGAGTGACAGGACGAGGAGCGCAATGCCGATTACACACGCCAACCGGCCGCCGGTACGTGGCCGCGACTTTTTTGCTTTCGAATCGTACTGCGTTGCCCGTGCTGCGGCCAAGATGGCTGCCCTCTCTGCCCATTACTGTCTGCCACTACCAGCATGACAAGGCGAGACGACGGTCTCATTGCGCTCTCCCGACAGACGTGTGACAACTGAAGATCGGCGAATCTACGCCGTTTCGAGGTGCGGAATCGGCGTATTCATGCGGCTCGGTACAAATCGCCGCACCGGTCTAACGTCACCTGTCTGCAACAGTCAAGGACTCGTCGATCCGACCGGATGGGACATGTACTAGGTACACGTCCCGTGTGATGGGACATGTACTAGGTACACGTCCCTTCTAGCTGAGCAGGTCGGTGATGGTGTCGAGGTACAGGCCGGTGGTGAGGGCGATCGATTCGGTGTCGATGCGCTCGTTGTTGCCGTGGAAGCGGCGGCCATATTCGGCCCCGCTCAGTTCGGGGCTGAGCAGCCCGGCGCCATAGGCGACCGCGCCCAGGTTGCGGTGCACTCGGGCGTCGGTGAAGCCGACGATGACGCCCGGCGCCATCTCGGTCGTCGGGAAGGCGTTGCTGACCGCCTTTTGTAGAGAGTCCCATAACGGCGTGTCGATCGGGCTCATCGATGCCATGTCGTTCATGAGCGGGGTGAAGTCGACCTCGGCCGCGAGTTCGGGACCAATGGCGTCGGTGATGAAGTGCTGCACGTCTGCCGGCGTCTCGCCTGGCATCGTGCGCACGTCGATGTCGATGTCGACGACGTCAGGGATGGTGTTGGTCTTGGTTGGGCTCACGAGCACATTTGGGCTCAGCGTCATATGACAGCACGAGTGCAGGTGACTGCCCATGCCCAGTGGCATCGAGGCAATGGCCTCGTCGACCGACGACGGATCAAGCAGCATGTCGACAAGGTCACTCGGAAGGCCGTGATTCAGGCTCAGGTCATCGATCTGTGAACGCCACAGTTCATGGAAACGTGGCGGCGTGCGATATTCAGCGACTCGTTGCACGATCGCTGCAGCCTTGATCAATGCGTTGTCGGCGCCATAGGGACGTGAGCCGTGCCCGGGCGTGCCCCTGACCCGCAGGCGGCGCCAGGCAACACCCTTCTCGGCCACGTTCATCGTCACCGTCGGCCGAGATTCAGAACCGCCGTGCAGCCCTCCGTTCTCGGTCAGCACATAGTCAGACCGAATGGCGTCGGGGTGGTTGTCGGCCATCCACTGTGCGCCATATTTGCTGCCCGACTCTTCGTCGGCGACACCAAAGAAGATCAGGTCACCCTTCGGACGGAAGTTCGTGTCGGCCAGATGCCGGAACACAACCGCCATCGACGACGTCAATCCCAGCATGTCGATTGCGCCGCGACCCCAGACCTCGCCATCGATCAATTCGCCACCAAAAGGGTCACGATCCCAGCCGTCGCGATTGACCGGCACGACATCGGTATGGCCGTTGAGACACAAACTCGGTGCATTTGGATCACTGCCCTCGATGCGGGCAACGATCGACGTGCGACCGGGCGCTGCGTCGTAGCGTTCGACGTCGAGCCCCGCTCCCTCGATATAGCTCTGCAACAGGTCGGCATTGCGGATCTCTTGCCCCGACTCTTCGGTTCCTTCGTTCACACACTCGTTGCGGATCATGTGCTGCAGCAGGTCGATGGTCTTGTTGGTCAGATCTTGGGTTGCAGGCATGTTGGCTCTCTCGTAATAGTCAGCGGAAGGTGAGCAAGTGTGTGGTCAACGCGGGATGTCGACCGGTTCGAAACCGAGTTCTTTGGCGAGCGGATGCAGCCGAGCGTGCACCGGCGCCCCGACACCATCGAGCAGACGGTTCATCATCTGGAACGTAGCCGCTACACCAATCGCCCGTTCGGCGAACGCTTCGCCCGCAGCTGCAACGAGCGCATCGCGCTCGACAACCGGCGGTGCCGTCCAGCATGTACCCATGGCCTGGGCCAAAGCTGCCAGCTCGGCGCCGAAAGGAACATCGGGCGTAGCTCCCGTGGCAACCACGGTGATGTCGAGGTTCTGGCCAGAGGCTTCGCTGCTCGCACGGAGAAACGCTGTGTGGGCGAGCAGTCAATAGAAACACTCGTTGAGATATGACGTTCGAGCGGCCATGTATTCGATCTGGCTTTTCGAGAGGACGTCTTGATGCGAGGCGTCACCGACGCTGGTCATGAGCACGTACATCGGTTCGTGTAGGTCGCGGACCGCGTCGCCTTCGTTAGGTAGTGCGTCGACGACGTGTGGTGCATACGTCTGGCCCACCGTGGGCACCCACATGTTGGTGAGCGCAGCCTCAGGGTCGATCGTGCCGGTCGGCGCCACGGTCGAGGGAGTCGGCAACGGCAGTTCGCTGGCACCGAGTGCGCGCACATAGAAGTCGACGTTCGAGAGTCGGCCAACGACGCCCACGGTCTCGAGATAGCGCAAGCGGTCGAGACCACGGTCGACGAAGTCGGCAATGATGTCGGCCCGCAGGCCTTCGGCATCGGCGGCCAACCAGTGCGCGGCCTCCCCGGCAACGCCACTGTCAGGATTGGGTTGTGACGCTCCTGCCCATGCAGCGCGGGCATCGCGAATCACCTGCTGACGCTCGGCGGCGGTCAGCAGTGCGCCCGGTGCGGTCAGGTTTTGCCATGCCTGATCGACCGCTTCCTGGCGAAGTTTCGCGGGCGCGAGAACAGCATTTTCGAGCACGCTGAGATCCTAAACCACGACGTTGCTGCGAACGTAAGGTGCACCAGCGGCGGGGCTCATGCGGGGAACGGCGGTGCGGCTCCGGCCGGCAATTCGACCTCGAACGTGTTGAGGGTCATGCACACGAGCACATAAAACCCGAGCGCATGGATCAAGTCGGCTACGCCCGCTTCGCCGTGTACGGCAACCGCAGCGGCATAGGTCGCTTCATCGACCTTCTTGTCACGGTGCAATGTGGTGCACAGTCGCCACGCAGTCTCGTCTCCGTCATCCTCAAAGACTGGTTGGTCGCCGGTCTTGATCGCCTGGATGACAGCATCGGGCAACCCTGCATCTCGTGCCATTGGCTCGTGGGCGAACCATTCGAACTGGGCCTGCCACAACTGGCCAGTGATCAGGATGGCCAGTTCGATGTAACGCCGATCGATCGATGACTTGCTGCGGATTGCACCCCCGAGTTGCCAGATGCGCCGGCCAACGCTGGGGTTCAGGCACCATCCGTCGAAGGGGCCACCGAGGTGTCCGTCTTCGACCTCGTTTCGTCCTTCGGCCATCTGGGCGAAGAACTCAGCCTGCTTCGGGTTCATGTCTGCGGTCGTGCGGGGCGTAAGTCTGCTCATCACCGCAAAGTAGAAGCTGGGCGCACCCCCGAGGTACTTCACGCACCTGATTTACAGGATTGGCAAACTCAGATGCTGGCCCAGAACGACTCGATGGCTGCGGCGCCACGTGCGGGGTCTTCACACATCCACCAATGCCCGACGCCTTCCAGCCGCACAACCTGAGCGCCGGCCCGGTCGGCCACGCCTTGAGCCATCTCGTCGGTGCCGACGTAGTGATCGTGTTCGGCATTGATCAGCAGGCCGGGGCATGCGGCGAGCACATCGGCGTTGCGGCCCAGGTCGGCGAGTGCAGGTTGCGCGGCATCTCGGTAGAGCCCGAGCACACAAGCGCCCATGTCTGCGTTCACAGCCGCGGCAACGGCGGCCGCGACGTCGAAGCTCATGCCGAGCGCCTCGTACAGAGCGGTGAGATCCTCGGTCGGAGCCGCGACCATCTCGGCGATGCTCTCCTCGCCCGCACCCGGCGTTTGCCACACCTGCGCGGCGTCGTGCCAGACATAGTCGTTGTGCAAGATGCCGAGCAGATCAACACACCATGACCGCACCGACTCAGGGTTCTCGAGCAGGTAGCCGAGGACATGGCCGCCACCCCAGTCGTGTCCGACGAGGTCGATCGGGCCATCGATCGCAGCCAGCTCGGCGGCCAACCATGTGACGTACTCGGCCCGCGTGGCCGTCCAGCCTTCGGGCACCGGGGCCCCAAACCCAGGAGGCGACAGCGCTATCAGGTCGTCGCGCTCGAGCGCATCGAAGAGCGCGCCCCAAATCGCGGCCGTCTCCGGATTTCCATGAACAAACACAGCAGGCATCGCATCAGTCAAGCACACCCCGCCGGGCGCCTCACCGCCTCTCCCTCACCGCCTCCCCTTCAATCTGTGACCCTGCAGGTGCACTATGCGCGCCGTGCGGGTCACAGATGCGTTCAGGCGAAGAAGAGATTGCGCATGCGTTTGATCGTGAGCCAGGCGAAGAGCACGCCCATGACGACCAGGTAGGCAACATGGGCGACGTCGTGCCAGCCGACCAAGCCGGTATGCAGGTCACGGATGAGCGCAACGCCGTTGTAGAGCGGTGTCGCCTGCACGATTGGGTGGGCCCAGCCGGGATACACCGACAGTGGGAAGAACGTCGTCGAACACATGAACATCGGCAGTATCGCGAGCTGCATCAGATCGAAGTCGACCCAGGTGCGCACGAACGTGGTGAAGAACGTGCCCAGCGTCGAAAAGACGATGGCGATCAAAATCGCCGCTGGCAGCGACAGCACCGCCCACCACGACTCGATGGTGCCGAATGCGAGCGCGATGACCAGGAACATCGCCGAGTAGATGCCGCCCCGGGCGACCGACCACGCGACTTCGCCCAGCAGTACATCTCGCATCCGCAGCGACGTGTACAACATGGCATCGAAGCACCTGGCCTCCTTCATCTTGAAGAAGAAGTTGAACGTCGACTCAAAGATCGCGCCGTTCATTGCCGACGAAGCCAATAGCCCAGCGGCAACGAACACGGTGTAAGGAACCAGCTGGCCTTCGAGCTCGACCTCGCCGACAAGCCCGCCCAACCCGAGCCCCATGCCCAGCAAATAGAAGATTGGTTCGGCGACCCCCGACAGCAGCACCCACCACTGGTGGCGGAACGACAATGCGTTGCGCTCGAAGACCGGAAGCGGCCGCAGACCCAGCGCCCTCATATGTCCAGGTGCTTTCGAAACTGGCGTTGCACGAGCCAGAACCCAGCGGCAGCGAACGCCACCAGATAGCCGACGTGTACGAGATCGCCCTGCCCCAGATCACCAAGCGCAAGATGTCGCGCTACCTCGACGCCGTGCCAACTCGGTGTCACCTTGGCGAACACGCCCACGGCACGGGGCATGTCTTCGACGGGGAAGAATGCTCCTGAGAACAAGAACAGAGGGAAGATGACGACTCGGCTGATCATGGGAAACACGTTCTCTTTCTCGAGGCCCACAGTCAGCGCACACAAGGGCGCTGCGTGGCACCAGGCGACGAGCACCGCGATGGCGACGATGAAGATCGCCAGCCAGCTACCGAGCGCGCCTGCCACGCCAAGCACCACCAAGAAGAGCGCTGCGGCGACGAACCCGCGGAACCCGAGCCACAAGACATGGGCCATACCGAGTTCAGCGCTGGTGATCGGCGTGGCGATGATCGCCTTGTAGACGCCGCCCCAGCGCAGC
>JBDNHG010000046.1:0-4778 GCA_041688925.1 Acidimicrobiales bacterium
GCGCTCGATGATCCTCGGGGTTGAGGTAGTCCTCGACCGCTTCGATCATGAGGGTGTCACCCGTCTCGGCCCAGCGGATGGTGTGCCACCGCGAGTCGAGCTGGTGCCCACCGAGCTTGGTCAGAACCTTGCGCACGTTCTCATGGCCGGTCACGGGGCGAGTACCCACGTGGTAGTGCCATTCGCAGTCGGGGGCGACGTAGCTCATCGCGCTCTCGATGTCTTGTTTGCCGAAGGCCTTGAGAAATGCGGTCAGGATCTCGATCTTTGATTCAGCCATGGCCGTCACGTTAGAGGAGGTGATGACCCCGACGGAAAGTTCGAGGGGTCACCCAACCGGCGACTACAACGCCGAGTTCTAGTCGCTACCCGTCGAGGAGCGGCAACGAATGGACGCTGAGTTCGACGCCTTGCTCGGCGACCTCACGTCCAACGGAGAACTCGTGACGGGCGAGGCGTCTTGCCAGTGGGCCGCTTTCGCCGACATCGATCAACGGTCGATCTGGTCGGTTCCTCTCGACGAAGCCATTGTGTACGACAGCCACGAGTTCACGCCCGGCGGCGTCGACGAGTATCGGTGCGGGCCACCCGAGGATCTCGCCAACCAGGTCACCATGCGCTATGTCACCATCGATGCGCCGCGGTCGTTCATCGCCACCGCGTCAGTGCGTCACCACGGCACACCAATTGCGGCCGACATCAGCGAGTGGACGCTCGAAGCAGCGGGCGATCATACGCAGTTGCGCGTCACCATTCAGCTCACGTCCCTCGTCGGCCCCGCCATGGTCGACGGCTATCGCAACGGCAACGAACGAACCCTCGACCATCTCGAGCACTACCTCGCCTCACAGGGCGGTTAATGACATGTCTCAACTACTACGGGTGCAAAACTTCATGTTGTCGACTGACGGGTTCGGTTCCGGTGAGGGTCAGAGCCTCGAACGACCCTTCGGACACGCAAACCCGGCCGACCTGGCATCGTGGGCTGGCGCCACCGCGAGCTGGCCGAACCGCACCGAACCCGGCGGGTCACGAGGACTCGATGACTACTTCACTCGCGACTTCACCCGCAACATCGGCGCCGAAATCATGGGTCGCAACAAGTTCGGCCCTCAGCGCGGCCCGTGGGAGAACCTCGACTGGGAAGGCTGGTGGGGAGACAACCCGCCATTCCACACCCCGGTCTTCGTCCTCACCCACCACCACCACCGACCGACCTTCACGTTGGCCGACACCACATTTCACTTCATCGACGCCACACCCACCGAGGCCCTGCAACAGGCCACCAAAGCCGCTGACGGCAAGGACGTACGACTCGGCGGCGGCGTCGCCACGGTTCGACAATTCTTGGACGCCGACATGGTCGACACCATGCACGTTGGCGTTGCGCCCGTCGAACTCGGTCGAGGAGAACGACTCTGGAACTCCGCCGATGATCTACTCGATCGGTTCCACCGCGAGACCGTGCCCAGCCCCAGCGGAATCACTCACCACCTCTTCTGGCGGCGGCGGTAGCACCCACGGTCAGGGCTGCCCTCATTCGTCATCAGCGGCTGTCACCGCTCGACGCCAAGGTGTAAACGGATCCTCAAGCGTGTCGACTCCCCAACGAAACAGGCGGAGTCGCTCGGCCGTGACCCGTTCCGCTCGCGTTGCGCAGCTCATTCACCGCTAGCGCTACTTGTAGCACTCCGCCAAGGATTCGTCGGACTGGATCTGCCAAGTCCTCCCGCTTCGCTGCTTCGCTTTTCGGGTGAATCATCAACGCCTCGAGGGCACGAGTCAGGAGCGCCGGAAACTTGGGAGGCTCCGACTCGCCAAACCTCGCCAACACTACCTTTGCGGTTGTTTCCAGGAGTTCCTTGCTTGAACCAACCAGCTGTGCTGAGTCCTCCTCGTCCAGCGCGCGCTGCATTCGATCGGCCAGTCCGAAGACTGATCGAACGCAGACGCAGCTTGGAGCAGATCGACGAGTTCCTCGACGAGAGGTACGAGACCCTCCGCTCTCACGGTCCGGACTGCATCACTTACACGATCACGCTTGCTGCCGGGCTCGGGCTAGATATTGAATGTGGAAAACACGGCGTCGATCTCGGCGTGTGTCGGGCCGGCGCCGCCTGCCCAAGACTCTGCCAGGGCGCGAGCAAGGCGAGAGCGCTGTCGCTCATCATTGGTGGGTAACACACTACAAATCGTAGGCTGGTTGGTACTTCTGCCGCTATCGGTGGGTGGTTTGAGCGAGCGCACCGGCGTTGCTCGCAAGGCACGCGAACACCAGCCGACCGATCGGAAGATTGAGGGCAGCGCGCGCGATAAGGACCGTCCCCCAGGTTTCCAGGTGGTCACATCAGCACCCGCCCGATCGCCACGGACTTACCAGCGTCTACGATTTCGTGAAGATCGTCCAAGACGAGGGTGAGTCCCCTCCTCCAGCCGTTCGAACCATCCACGATCGCATCGCTAGCCGCCTGATCGTCGGCGGGATCCGACATCTACGAGCACCCCGGGCATGCCGTCTTGTCCGAACACATCCACGGCGAGATGCACCCAGAAGCCGTCGGTCATCGGTCGAATCGACCATCATCCAAGTAACCCGGGCGTCGTCGTGGATCGCCTGTAATAGCAGCCTCGCTTTGCGGCTTCCTGCCGCAAGCAAGGCGATGCTCGTCATCGCCGTAGTCCTTGCCGCTGCCGCCACCATCTCCCTCGACACACTTCCAGCGCGCGCCAACGAGACGACGGCAAATGACTAGCGCCAACCGCTTGACGCCAGTCAGCTTCGAAGTACGCGCCGACTTGGTCGACCGCGGTGTCACGCTGTGTTCAGAACAACGACGAACTCACGCTCGTAGATACCACGTTCCAGTTCGTCGCCCGCCAACTCCCTGCGCCAGAGGAACAATGTGCGGTTGCACTTGCAATCGAACGTTTGTTCGTTTAAAGTCGTCGTATGGCGGCGGGCACCTTGAGCGATCATTTCGATGACATCACCAAATCGCTCGATGTCATCGAGGACCGTCTGGCGTTCGTTGTTGATCGTGACGAACTCGGTGATGCGATGTGTCAAGCCGTTGAACTCGGCCACCGGACCGAAGCGCTGCAAGCCCGGTTGGCGTTGAGCTGCACCAGCAATGGTGTCGCCGCCAATGGTGGTCATCGCACCATTGGTCAATACGTTGCCGCGCGTACAAACAATCGGGCGTTCGATATCGACCGGCTCACCAAAACCGCGAAATGGTTACGCGACTACCCAAAGCTCGAAGCCGCGTACGGGGTCGAGTTGACCGACGCGCACATCAAACATCTGCGCAAGCTCGACACCAACTACGACACGCACGCCAAGCTACGCACCGACCAACAGTTCTTCGTCGACACCGCGGCGTCATGCTCATTCGCTGGCTTCATGCGGGCGTGTGACTACTGGCTGGTTCTGAACGACCCTGATGGCAAAGAACCCAAAGACCAACTCGACAACGCCAGCTTCCGTGTCGGCAAAGGCCGCGGCGGACGCGGCGAACTGATCGGTGAATGTGACGCCGTCACCGCAGCCGACATCCGCATCGCCGTCGAACACGAAGCCGAACAACTACGACGCGCCGACAAGGCCGCCGGTGTTGAACGCACTCACAGCCAGCGCCGCATGGCCGCACTCGCCGCACTCGTCAGACGAGGCTTCACCCGCAAAGACGGCACCTACCCGGTCCCGCTCGGCAACATCGTCATGTCACAAAAAGTCGCCGAATGGGCCCTCGAAACCTTGAGCGGCAGCGCGGAAACCGAGCTGGCAGACACGGTGCCGGTGCACCCCACCACTATCGACGGGCGATGCGAACTCATCGACGGCACCCCTATCCACCCATTCCTAGCAGTCAGTGCGCTCGGCTTGATCGGCGCTGGAGCGGTTGTCAATCCGGCCAAGTTGCGTCGCTACATCCTCGACGCCGACAGTCGCGCACTCGACATATCAGTCAACGCACGCAGCTTCCCCGAATGGATGCGCACCGCCGCCCACATCCAATCACGCGGCGCCTGCGAAACCCATGGATGCAACAACCCGTTCCACTGGCACCAGATCGACCACGTCCAACCCGTCCACCACGGCGGCCAAACCCAATTCGATAATGCTCAAGTCAACTGCTGGCCCGACAACTACGCCAAAGGCGCCACCCCCGGCCAAACACCCTGGCGAGACCGACCACCACCCCCACGACGCCAACCCCGCCGCCGCAGCAAACCACCCGAACCCGACGCTTTCTAAACCGTCGCCATCTCGGCACTGACCGGCGTTTGCCCAGAACAGTTCGAAGTGGCTCTGCCGCGCCTGCGGGCTAGGACCGTCAGCCTTCAGCGAACCGAACGGCGGTGGGCGATCTTGGCCATCACTACCAGGGTGACGCCACTGGCCAACAGCACCTGCGCGAGCAGTGACTGCACCCGTGTGTCAGACCCGGTGCGGGCCAGGTCCTCGGATGACGCTGGTTCGGAAGATGACGCCGTGTCGGCGTCACTCTCATCAGCATCAGCGACTGCTGCGGCTCCGGTGGCAGCGAGCTCGAAATCGCAGCCGTCGCGGGTTGGGCCTTCGCCCGGGGTGGCGTTGCCGGCAGCGATGGAGACGTAGTCGCCCGACTCGTCAACACCAAAGGATTCGTCGTCATCGAGCTCGGGGTAGGTGCTCAGCGAAGCGACCGCCGTTCCCGATACGTCGACCAGCGTGAGCGGTTCACCGTCGCTGCTGAGTTTGAAGTTCGTGTGCAACTCCTCGCCCGAAGCGCCGC
>JBDNHG010000047.1:0-5768 GCA_041688925.1 Acidimicrobiales bacterium
ATAAAGAACACACGAGTACCCGAGCTTGCGGTGGTGTTGCTCGAGGATCTTGGCGCCATGATTGGTTTGGTCATCGCCATCGTTTCGGTGTGGATCTCGGTCACGTTCGATGCGCCGATCTGGGATGGCATCGGCACCCTCTGCATCGGCATTCTGTTGTTCGCCGTCGCCGTCATTCTCATCATCGAGATGCGCAGCCTGCTGATTGGTGAGGGGGCTGGTAAGAAGGAGATGGCCTTGATTCGTACCACCATCAACGACCACCCGCAGGTTGATAAATTGCTGGATCTACGCACGCAACATCTCAGCCCTGATGAGATTCTCGTCGGCGCCAAGGTCGCGTTCGAGCCCGGTCTGTCGACTCGCCAGCTTGCTACCGCTGTGGACGAAGTCGCAGCAGCCGTGCTCGAGATCGTTCCCAATGCCAGTCCTATGTACATCGAGCCTGATCTCCACAAGGAAGTGTTATGACGAATCCACTAGCCAGCGGCGAAGCGATGCCGTCGATATTCGCCAAGGATGCTGAGGGGAACGAGGTCGACATGGTCGCCTCGGTCGCCGGCAGCTGGGCGGTCGTGCAGTTCTACCGGGGCGATTGGTGACCGTACTGCCGTCAACAGTTGGTTGACTTCGCAGTACATGCCGGCCCATTTGTCGATGCCGGAATCAAGGTGGTCGCCGCCTCGGTCGACTCGGTTGAGACGACCGCCGCCCTCAAGGACGGATTGCGCGTCGGGTTTCCGATATTCGCCGAAGTCGACGCCGCGGCCGTGGCCGACGCAACGGGTGCGTTCATGCACTCGGACGAAAATCGCACCTTCCTGCACGCGACCGGCTTTCTGCTGGAACCCGATGGAACGATCTCAAAAGCTGTCTACGCGACCGGCCCGATCGGCCGCTTCACGAGCAGCGACATCCTGCGCACCGTGCTCTTCGAGAGAAGCCGCAAATAGCCCAACGTTGCGGTGTTGCGGGTTGCGTCAGCGCAGCCCGCAACTGGTTACGTCAGCGCGACGAGTGCGTCGAATGAGCCGACCAACGTCGTGTGGGCTGACGTTGGTCGGCCAACGTCAGGCGCAGCATGGTCTGCGTGCTTGGAGGTCACACGCTGTGCATCGGCTGAAACTTCTAAGATCGAGCCATGCTCAACTCGGTGACGGTAAATCTGATGGTGACAGACATGGTCGCGTCGCTGCGCTTTTACCACGAGGCGCTCGGTGCGTCGATCGCGTTCACCGTCGACGGTGAGCAGAATACTGAGATGCCGGGCCAGATCAGCAAGGGCGTAGTGTTTGCCAGCGTTCTCGCCGGCGAATCCGAACTGATGCTGCAAGAGCGATCCAGCCTGCTCGAAGACTCTCCGGCCTTTGATTCGTCGACCACGCCTGGCGCCTCGATCACGCTGTACTTCCGGGTCGATGATGTCGATGCGATCGCCGCTCGTCTGCCGATTGCGACCGAGATCGTGAAGCCACTCGAGACCAGTTGGTACGGCATGCGCGAGATCTGGGTGCGAGACCCCGACGGCTACGTGCTCACCATTGGCACACCCAGCGGTGACCCACCACCCGTCAGCTGAGTTCGGCGCCGAACTCAGCAGATCCTCGTCGTCATAACGTCGGGGGTGGCCCGGCTCTGTGTTACTCAGGCGGGGGATTGGCCGCGAAACTGTGACATGTAGAGCTGGTTGTAGAAGCCGTTCAGTTCGAGCAGCTCATCATGGGTGCCCGACTCGGTGATCTCGCCGTCTTGCAGCACCAGAATCTTGTCGGCGTCACGCACGGTCGACAGACGATGGGCGATGACGAAACTGGTGCGGCCACCCATTAGTTTCAGCAGCGCGTCTTGCAGAACTCGTTCGGTGCGTGTGTCGACCGAACTGGTCGCTTCGTCGAGCACCAGCAACGCCGGATTCGAGAGGGCGGCTCGGGCGATTGCCAGAAGCTGGCGCTGCCCGAGCGACAGGTTGTTTCCGCCCTCGGACACCACGGTGTCGTAACCCTTTGGCAGCGAGCGAATGAAGTGGTCGGCGTTGGCCAACCGGGCCGCTTCTTCGACTTCTTCGTCTGTCGCCTCGAGCCGGCCGAACTTGATGTTGTTGCGCACCGTGTCGGTGAACAAATAGGTGCGCTGCAACACGATGCCAAGCTGCCCACGCAATGAGTCCTTGGCGACGTTACGGATGTCATGACCATCGATGGTGACCGAACCGCCACTGATGTCGTAGAAGCGGTTGAGCACATTGATGATTGTCGACTTGCCCGCGCCGGTCGGGCCGACGAGCCCGATCATCTGCCCAGGCTCGGCGACGAAGCTGACGTCGCGAAGTACTGGTTCGCCGTCGACATACGCGAAGTCGACGTGATCGAACACGACCCGACCCTTGACCGGGGGCAGATCAGTCGCATCGGGCTTGTTTGCCAGGTCGGGTTCCTCGTCGAGTAGCTCAAAGACTCGAGTGCCGCCGGCCAGAGCCGAATAGATCGATGTCAGGGTGCCGGCGATTCGGCCGAGCGGCTGCCCGACGCGACCTGCATAGGTGACGAACGCTGCGATGAGGCCGATCGACACGCCATGGCCGCCGACCGCGAGCCAGGCGCCAACCCCAACCGCCGCAACCGTGCTCAGGCTGCCGATGCCGAACATGAGCGGCATCATCACCGAGGTCATGCTTTGTGCGCTGATGCCTTGGGCCCGGGTCGACTCGTTGACCTCGGCAAACTCGGCCTCGGTCTGCTCTTGTTGATCGAAGGCGATGACGGTGCGCTGACCACTCAGGCGTTCTTCGGCGATGCCGTTCATGCGGCCGAGCGATCGTTGGTAGGCGCCGAAGCGCGGGCCCGATGCGCGACCCA
Organism: Acidimicrobiales bacterium; assembly: GCA_041688925.1. Taxonomy (GTDB): domain Bacteria; phylum Actinomycetota; class Acidimicrobiia; order Acidimicrobiales; family UBA10347; genus UBA10347. The sequence goes on from JBDNHG010000047.1 coordinate 2,856, forward strand.
ACCGGGCGACGGTGTACATCGACAGCGGAATGGGCAGCAACACCGCAAGGGTTAGCCGCCAGTCGAGCACGAACATGATCACAAGCAATGAGACGATCTGGACGAACGCCCAGAAGATCGTGAGCAGGTTTTGGCTGAGCAGTTGGTCGATGGCATCGACGTCGTTGGTAACTCGGCTCATCAGATCGCCGGTGCGGTTCTTGTCGAAGAAGCGCATCGACAACGTCTGCAGCCGGGCCGACAGCTCTTGGCGCATGGTCGCCATCACTCGCTGGGCGATGCGCGCGATCATCCGGCTGTAGATCAGCGATGTGATCCATGACAGCAGGTAGACGCCGACCAGAACGAGCACGATCGACCGCAGGCCGACGCGGTCGCCTTCGAGAATGAACTGGTCGATAGCGACACCCTGGAGCCACGGAGCCAACAAGGCGGACACAGCAGAAACGATGACCAGGAACGCGGCGACGATGATGCGGAAGCGCCATGGGCGCAGATAGTTCAGGAGGCGCCGGAAGGTTTCACCCGACTTAGGATCGCGCTTTGCTGTGCCTAGGGGGCTGCCGCCGCCAGGGCCGCGTCGTGCCGCCAGGTCGGCGCTGCCTCGCTGGCTCTGCACGCCGGTCATGTTGCACCTCCGACTCCGGAAGGTTCGCCAAGCTGGCTGCGGTAGATGTCTTGGTACAGCACTGACGAGGCGAGCAAGTCGTCATGGGTGCCATGATCAACAACTCGGCCCTGATCGAGCAGCACGATTTCGTCTGCCCCGAGCGCCGTGCTGATGCGTTGAGCGACCAGCACCACGGTGGTGTTGGTCAATACATCGAACGCTGCCTGGATGTATGCCTCGGTTTCGAGGTCGACGGCGCTGGTCGAGTCATCGAGAATCAGAATGGCTGGTTCGAGCAGCACGGTTCGGGCGATGGCCAGTCGCTGGCGCTGGCCACCAGACAGGTTTGCGCCCGATTGCTCGATCACCGAGGCGTAACCGTTTGGCATCGCCGACACGAAGTCATGAGCCTGCGCAATTTTGGCAGCAGCGATCATCTGCTCGTCGGTCGCGTCGGGCCGTCCGAATCGCAGGTTCTCGGCGACTGTGCCGCTGAAGAGTTCGGGCTGCTGAAGTGCGATGCCGACGTTGCGGCGCAGTGAGCGCTTGGTCAGGTCTCGCACATCGATACCGCCGACGCGAACGGCGCCTCGAGTTGCGTCATAGAAGCGAGGGATGAGGTGCACGAGCGTCGACTTTCCCGACCCGGTCGCACCCAGAATAGCGACCGTGGTTCCGGCGCGAATATGCAGATCGACGTTGTGCAGGGCCATCGCTGCGTCGACGTCAGAACCAGAGCGGTAGCCAAAGCTCACATCTTCGAAAAGGATGTCGCCAGGGTGCGGCTGGTCTGCGAGGTCGATGCCATTTGCCGGCGAATAAACTGTTGGCTCGGTGTCGAGAATCTCTTTGATTCGAGCCATCGAGGCCGTGGCGGCCGAGATCATCGGCTGCAAGAAGGCGAACATCATCATCGGCATCGTGACCATGGTCATGTAACTGATGAATGCCACGAGTTGGCCATTGGTCAGCGTGCCGTCGATGACGTTGCCGCCACCGAGCCACAGCACCGCGGAGATGCCCATCGACGAGATCAAGATCAAGGTAGGAAACAGCGATGCGACCAGCTGGTTCACCTTGGTCGCTTGATCGGCCAGGTCGTCGGCCACGGCGTTGAACTTTTCGGTTTCGTGGTCTTGACGCACGAATGCTTTGATGACTTCCGCGCCTTGGATGTTCTCTTGTAGCACCGTGTTGAGCCGGTCGATTCGGCGTTGTACCGCGTCGTAGAGCATATTGGACTGGCTGATCGTGTAGCCAACCACGATGCCGATTACCGGAATCATGACGAGCACGATCACGACCAGCGACACATCGATGAGCACGATTGCGCCGAGCGCACCGATGAACATGATTGGGATCTGAGCGATGAACGACAGCCCCATCGAGAGCAACATGGTCACCTTGGTCATGTCGCTCGAGAGTCGGGTCAGGATCTCGCCTGAGGTCAGCTGGTCGAGATTGCCGAAGGAGAACGTTTGCGTCTTCGCGTAGACATCGCGACGCAGGTCGGTGATGGTGTTGAACGCAAGGCGAACACCCATCAGGCTGGCGACCGTCGACGCGGCCATGCCAGCGATGATCAGGCCAACCATGGTGATCGCCAGGCGAGTCACGTACGAACCGTCGCCCTCGGCGATGCCGTTGTCGATGATCTGCGATGTCAACAAAGGGATCGACAGGTTGATCAGCACCGACACGATCATGGCGACGAACGCCGCTGCCCCGTAACGCTTATACGGCCGTAACCACGGCCAAAGACCTCGAAGTGCCCTCACTCACAACAAGGGTATTGGGAGTCCGCTGTGACTGGTCGCGAATATCACGCTCGTGGCACAGGCCACTAGCAATTGTCCTGGCGCCTGGCGCCTGGACAATTGCTACCGGGTTTAGGGGCCTAGCGAGTAGGTCGACAAGTCCTCTGGCAGGCCCACGAGTTGCGCGGCTTTCGAGCTTCGCGCTCTGCCTACTCGCGCAATCTCTTAGGCCAGGAATTTGATGACGTCGGCGGCGATGCGGTCGGGGTCTTGCAAGGGTCCGAAGTGGCCGAGGCCCTTGTAGGCCCGCATTGAGCCGTTGAGCAGAGCGTCGGCGATTGGTCCGGCAAATGCTGCGGGGCTGGGGTCTTCGACGGCCTGACCGCACGCGATCAATGCCCGAAGGCCGAGGCCACGAATGTCGTCGATCACCGTGCCGGCGTTCTCGAACGTCGCCGCTTCCGACTCGGGCGCACACGCCAATGTCACGGTGCCCTCGGCGGTTTCGACGAATCCGTGTTCGACGTATGCGGCCAGGGCGTCGGC
>JBDNHG010000048.1:0-4120 GCA_041688925.1 Acidimicrobiales bacterium
ACGTGAGTGGCGGCCAGCGTGGCCTGGACATCGGCGTCTCCCCCACCGATCTCATCGGCGCGCTCGATGCAACCGTCGCCCCGCTCGCAACGGACTAATGCCTCAGGTCGTAGTGGCGGCTTCGGCTTGGCGGGCGTGATAGCTGCTGCGGGTGAGCGGCGACGATTCGACATGGTCGATTCCTATCGACTCGCCGATGCGCTTCAGCTCGGCGAACTCGTCGGGCGTCCACCAGCGATGGATCGGAAGATGGTTCGTGGTCGGGCGCAGATACTGACCGATCGTGACGATGTTGACGCCGATGCCGGCCAGGTCGGCGAGCGTGCCTACGACCTCGTCAAATGTCTCGCCCATACCAACGATGATCGATGACTTGGTCGTGAGTCCGGCGGCCGATGCACGCGCCAGCACGGCGAGCGATCGGGCGTATCCGGCAGACGGGCGCACGGCTCGTTGCAGTCGGGCAACCGACTCGATGTTGTGGTTGAGCACGTCGGGGCGGGTGGCAAATATCTCGTCGAGCGACGATTCGTGGCCTTTGCAGTCACTTATCAATAGCTCGACCCGACAGTCGGGAACACGATCTCGAATTGCGGCCACCGTGTTGGTGAAGCCGCTCGCGCCGTCGTCGGCGAGGTCGTCGCGGGCCACGGTGGTGATCACCGTATACTTCAACGCAAGCTTCTCGACCGCCTCGGCGACACGACGCGGTTCGTCGAGGTCGAGCGGTTCGGGTTTTTGGGTGTCGACGAGGCAGAAACCACACGCTCGGGTGCAGCGCTCGCCATTGATCATGAAGGTTGCGGTGCCGTCGTTCCAGCACTCGAAAATGTTCGGGCACCCTGCTTCTTCGCACACGGTGACAAGGTCGAGATCGCGCATGATGCCCTTGAGTCGCGTGTACTCGGGGCCCATGTTCGCCTTGACCCGAAGCCATTCGGGTTTTGGTGCCGCGACATCGAGGCTTTGGTCGACCCCGGCGTCGGCCAAACGCCCGAGGAGCCGTACCGGCGTGCCCGCTGGTTTCGCCACCGGCGGCTGTTCGGGTCGCGGTGTCTCGCCTGGCCCTTCGCCGCGCGAGAACGCGCTGAGGTCGCTGGGAACATATCGCCACGCGACGTCGGAGCGATGCAGGTCGCTGGTTCCCCACCGACCGTGGGCCCTGGCCGTAACTGCGTCGACGACGTCGTGCATCGAGGCGTCGATACCTTCGGCACGCAGCGACGTGACGCCCTTGTCGGTGATGCCACAGGGCACCAGGCGGTCGAACCATTGGTGGTCGATGTCGACGTTCAATGCGAAGCCGTGCAGTGAACGACGGCGTTTGATGCGCACACCAATCGCCGCAATCTTGCGAGCGTTTGGCCCGTCGGCATCGAGCCACACACCGGTGTAGCCCGGAAGCCGGGTGGCGCCCGGAAGTCCGAGATCGGCCAGCGTCTCGATCAAAAGCGCTTCGATCGACTCGACGAATTTGGCGGTATCAGCGAGGCCGCCGCCACGGCCTGGCACGGTAAGCACGGGATAACCCACCAGTTGACCTGGCGCATGCACCGTGACGTCACCGCCACGGTCGACTTCGCGCACGATCGCTCTGACCTCGTCGGGATCGACCAGGATGTTCGCAGCGTCACCGCTGCGGCCGATCGTGAATACCGGCGGATGTTCGAGCAGCAGCAAATGGTTGCGGTCACCCCGCGCCAGTTGGTGCTGCAGCGTGAACGCCTCGTCATAGGGCACGCGCCCCAGCCACCGGGTGAGCAGCGTTGCTCGGTCGGCGGCGTCGCCGTCACCGAGTTCGGCTACATGTGCTGAAGTGCTGGCAGGGGTCATATCGAGGTCCGGTCACCGCTGACTATTGGAGTTCGGCTGCCCAATCCTTGGTCTCGATGATCGTGCGCAGGCGATCGAGGAATGCGGCTGCGTAGGCACCATCGAAGGCACGGTGGTCCCACGCCAACGCTAGCACACCAACCGAGTGGATGCCGACGGTTTCGTTGCCGAACTCGTCTTTGACGACGACCGGCTTGCGAGAAATGCCATCGGTCGACAGAATCGCAACCTGTGGCTGGTTGATGATTGGGAACTGCATCATCGTGCCGTATTGGCCAGGGTTAGTGATCGTAAACGTGCCGCCGGTGATCTCGTCGGCCGTGAGCTTCTTGGCACGAGCTCGGGTCGCGAGATCGACGACGTTGCGTGCGATCGCCCGCATGCGCATGCCATCGGCGTTGCGAATGACCGGAGCCAGCAGGCCTTCGAAGTTCAGGTCGACCGCGATCGCCAGGTTCACGGCTCCATGCACGATCAGCTCACCGTCGCCCATCGACGCATTCATATGCGGGAAGTCGACGAGCGCATCGATGAGTGCCCGGCTGATGAACGGCAGGTAGGTCAGGCCGAAACCTTCGTGCGACTTGAACTCGGCCTTGTTGGCCTGACGAACGCGTTCGACGTTTTCGAAATCGACCTCGATTGCGGTCAGCACGTGTGGTGAGACCTGCTTGGACTGCACCATGTAGTCGGCGGTGGTCTTGCGGATTCGGTTGAGCGGCACGATCGTGTCGCGTGCATGCACCGGCAATGGCGCAACCACGGCCGCGAGCTGTGCTGGCGCAGGTGTCGCCACCGCGGGCACAGCAGCGGCAGGAGCAGGAGCTGCGGCCGGCGCTGGAGCAGGAGCAGGAGCAGGCGCGGCGGCAGGAGCAGCGGCAGGAGCAGCGGCTGCCGTGGCAGCCCGATTTACGTCAGCCGAAATGGCTGCTTCGACATCGGACCGGGTGATACGGCCGCCTACGCCAGTACCGGCGATGGTCGTGACGTCGAGACTGTTCTCGGCGATCAGGCGGCGAACAACTGGTGACAACAGCACGCCCTCGGCAGCCGAAGCGGGCGCAGCCGCAGGAGCAGCCGCAGGGGCGGGAGCGGGAGCGGGAGCGGGAGCGGGAGCGGGTTCAGGCGCAGCGGCAGGCGCCGGAGCGGGAGCTGCAGCGGCCGGAGCTGGTTCTGGAGCAGCCGCAGGGGCGGGCGCAGCGGCGCCGTCACCAATGACGGCCAGCACGACGCCAACGTCAACGGTGTCGCCCTCGGGAACACGAATCTCGGTCAACGTGCCAGCGAATGGTGACGGGACCTCGCTGTCGACCTTGTCGGTCGACACCTCGAACAGGACTTCGTCCAACTCGACGGTCTCGCCTGGCTGCTTGAACCAGCGGGTGATGGTGCCTTCGGTGACGGTCTCACCGAGCTGGGGCATCGTTACATCTGCCATGACTTCGATCTATCTCTCTCTGGGAGGGGCTACTGGAGGGGGCTAGTTAGTGGAGACTGCGGCCGGTGAGCGCCAAGACGGTCTCGCCGAAGGTCTCGCTGATTGTGGGGTGGGGTTGGATGAAAGCAGCGACCTCGTCGACGGTGGCTTCCCAATTGACGGCCAGGTACGCCTGACCGAGTTGTTCGGTGACCCACGGCCCTGCCATGTGTACACCGAGGATTCGGCCGCCATGGCCTGCTGCGTTCTTTTCGGCGATGACCTTGACCAGGCCTTCGGTGTCGCCGACGATCATGGCGCGCCCGTTGCTGGCGAATCGATGTTTGTCGACGACCACGTCGAATCCTGCTTCTTTCGCCTGTTCTTCGGTCATGCCCGCGAACGCAATCTCAGGGTGCGAGTAAATGCACCACGGCACTGTCGAATAGTCGATTGGGGGCGCCGGTTCACCAAGGATCTGCTTAATGATCTGCATGCCTTCGGCGAAGCCGATGTGAGCAAGCTGTGCGGTGTCGATCACGTCGCCGGCTGCGAACACGTTGGGTTCGGTGGTGCGCAGATTCTGGTCGACCACCACGAAGCCGCGCTCATCGGTCATCACGTTGGTCGCAGCGAGGCCGAGCCCGTGGGTGACGGGTGAACGACCGACGCTCATCACGACGATCTCAGCATCGACCGTTTCGCCTTCGCCGTACGACACTCGGGTGCCGCCGCCGGGCTGAGGTTCATGGCCGGTGACAGCCACGCCCAGTTTGACGTTCATGCCACGTTTCTTGAACGAACGCTCGAGCACCTTGGAACAGTCAGCATCGGCACCGGCAACAAGCCGTGGCAGATACTCGAGCAGCG
>JBDNHG010000049.1:0-4599 GCA_041688925.1 Acidimicrobiales bacterium
GGACATCGTGTGTTCTGGTCCAACGAACGGGTCTCGTTCGAGCCCGGGTATCCGCAGCCACTGTCGCCAGTCAGCGTCGAGATGTACAGGGACCAACGACCCTCATAGGGTGCGTACCACCATGTGCTGTGGCCGAACGAGCCGCTGCGGGCTGGTTCGTCGTGACCTAAGGTCGCGCCATGAAGCCACTCGACGGTATTCGCGTGCTCGAATTCTCGACGATGATCACCGCATCGTTCGCTGCGATGATGCTCGCCGACCAAGGCGCCGAGGTGATCAAGGTCGAACCGCTCGAGCTCGGCGACCCCATGCGCTACCTGGGGTCGAGCAAGGGTGGGTTCTCGGCTCTCTTCGCCAATTGCAATCGAGGGAAGCGGTCGCTGCGGCTCAATATCAAGTCTGACGCAGGGCGAGAAGTGATCGAGAGCCTTGCCGCCGAAACCGATGTCGTCTTGACCAACTATCGGCCCGGGGTCATGGATGCACTCGGCCTGGGCAGCGACCATCTGCGGACGCTGAATCCGCGATTGATCTACGCTGGCATCTCCGGTTTCGGCACCGAGGGGCCTTACCGCGACGCTCCGGCGTACGACCCGATCATCCAAGCTCAAACCGGCTTTGCTGCGGTGCAAGGTCAGGGTAAGGACAAGCCCGAATTCATGCAGAGCTTGATGTGCGACAAGGTCACCGCCTATACGGCGTGCCAGGCCGTCACCAGCGCTCTCTACTCGCGTGAGAAAACCGACGAAGGTCAACACATCGATCTGTCGATGATGGACTCCGCCCTCTACTTCTTGTTCCCCGACGGCTTCATGCATCACACATTGCTCGACGACGACGTCGAGCATGTGCCGCCGCTGAGCGAAGTGCTCTACAACATCGCGCCAACGACCGATGGAGGTGTGGTCGTATCTGCCGGCACCGCTGCCCATCAGGTCGGCCTGCTCACGGCCATCGACCGGCTCGAGCTCTACGCCGACGAGCGATTCAACAGCATCGAAGCCCTCATGTTGAACGTCGACGCGTTTCGGGCCGAAATACGTGCGGGTGTGGCGACATTCGCCACCGATGATCTCCTCGGCAAGCTGCACGAGAACGACGTGCCAGCGGCACGCCCGCTCGACTATCCCGAAGTACTTGCGCATCCACAGTACGCGGCAAATGACAGCCTCGACGTCGCCGCTCATCCCCGGCTCGGATCCATGGTGCGCATCAAACCACCGGCCCGCTTCGATGGCGAGCGACTGCAACCTGCGGCCGACAGCCCGGCGCACGGCCAGCACACCATCGAGGTACTGCAAGAGATCGGCCGAAGCGAGAGCGACATTGCAGCACTCATCGACCACGGTGTCGCACGATCGATCGATACCTGAACCAGTGGACAGAGCAAAGCTCGCCGACGCCAAAGCGCTGTTGTACGGGCAGCCCATCGACACGTTCATTGCGGAACGCGATGTGTTGGTAAAGCAGATCCGAGTGAAGGGCGATCGCAACTTGGCGAACGAGGTCAAAGCGCTTCGCAAGCCCTCGGCGATCGCTGCCGAAGTGAACCAGATAGTCCGCGCCGATCCCGATGGCATCGAGCTGATCCTGCAGGCCGCAGCACTATTGCGTGCTGCCCAGGCCGGGGCACTCGACGGATCTTCGATCAATACGTCCGAGCTGCAACAGCAGTACCGGGAGGCGATTCGGGCGCTCGCTCAATCAGCTCCGAACAAGCGGGCCGAAGTGCGAGCGGCACTCGAGGCAGCAACGATCGACGAGGCATCGAACGAGGATCTGCGATCCGGTTGCCTCGTCGTCGTGCCGACTCCGGTATCAATGTTCGGCACCGCTGCTCAATCGAGCGACAAGGCAACGACGCCGCCCCAGGAACAGGTCGATGAGCTCGCCGAACGCCGAGCCCGACGTCGTACCAGGGACAAGGCCGAGCAGGCCGACGCCAACGAGACGGCGAAGCGGGACAAGGCAAACGCCGAAGCTGAAGCCGAGCAGCAGCGGGTGGCCGAGGCCGAACTCCAACGCGACAAGGAAGCCGAAGCAAAGGCAGCCAGAACCAAAGCAGCGCAGGAACAGAGGGTGCGCAAACGGAAACAGGCCAAGTTGAAGAAGGCGCACCGCGAAGCAGTGCGGGCTCACCTCGCTGCCCTCGATGATGAGCAGACCGCAACCAGCGCGCTCGAACAAGCGCAGCAACATGTGGCCAAGGCAGACGATGAGCGCGAGACTCTCGAGCAGGCACTTGCCGCCGCAGTCGAACGCAGCGCGCAGGCAACGGTCGAACATCGCGCAGCAGAAAAGGCCGGCGCCGACGCCCGGGACCGCGCCGCCGCCGCAGAAGCCGAGGTTGAAACCCTCGCCGCTGCCATCGACGCAGTAACTACATCCGAATCCGCCTAGGACGCGCACAACGTCGCAGACTTGCGGCAGTTGTCGTTCGACCGGTGACGCGTGCTCAGTGGGTGAAGTCGCCGGCGGAACGGCGAACTAATGTTCGCGAGGTTCCCCACAACAAGCAACAGAGGGTGTGCGCAGATGTTGACCGGCCAGCAATACAAGGACTCGCTGCGCGACGGACGCGCCACCTACTTCGAGGGCGAACGCATCGACGACCTTCCCGATCACCCGTTGCTCGGGCAGACCGTCGACTACACCGCTGCGACCTACGACAAGTTCTATGACCCCGATCCTGCGGCCGTCAGCCCATTGCTTGGTGTGCCCCGATCGGCCGAAGACTTGCGAGCGCTACTCCCGTTGTTGCATGACGCTGGCATGATGGCACACGTCACGTCATCGTCTATCCAGACGCTCAAGACCGTCGCCGGCCGCATGACCGATGTAAAGCCCGAATACCTCGAGCGCATGCAGATCTACATCGAAGAGGCCCAGAAGTCTGACATTCGCATCACCCAATGCATCACCGACGCAAAGGGCAACCGCAGTCGGCCACCAGGCGGTCAAGACGACCCCGATGCCTATGTGCGGGTCGTTTCACGCCAGCGTGATGGTGTGGTCATCCGCGGCGCCAAGTTGCACATCACAGGCGCATCGTTCGGTCATGATCTGATGACGATTCCGACCAAGTCGATGAAACCCGGCGAAGAAGACTATTCGATCGCCTGCATGGTTCCGGTCAGTGCCGATGGCGTCAAAATCATCAACACCACCTATGCCCCACGGCACGAAGACGCCCGCAGCTTCCCCGTCTCGGGCAAGTATCACTACCCCGAGGGGTTCGTGATCTTCGACGATGTGTTCGTGCCCCACGAGCGTGTCTTCCTCGACGGCGAAACGTCCTACGCGTCAGTGTTTGCGCACAGCTTGGGGCTCTGGGAACGCCTCGGCGGCCTATCCGAGTTCGTCAGTGAAGCCGACCATCTGGTGGGTCTCGCCCAACTCGTCGCCGAGGCCAACGGCACCGCCGGCATCTCACACATCAAAGAGAAGATCTCCGAGATGATGATTCAGGCCACGTTGATCCGAGCCTCGCTCGAGGCCGCTATCGCCAACTGCAACATCGGCCCTGACGGGGCGGCCTTTCCCAACGAACTCTACGTGAATGCCGGCAAGTTCTACGGAGCTGCCAATTACAACACGCTGGTGCGACACCTTCACGACATCGCCGGCGGCGCGGTGCTGACCGCTCCCGCCCCCGCCGACTTCGAGAACGAAGAAGTCGGCGGGCTCGCTCGCAAGTACATGTCGGCGGGCAACGACGTCGACGGCGAATACCGTTCAAAGCTGATGTACGCCATCCGCGACCTGACCGCCGACGCGTATGGCGGTTGGAAAGCGGTAACCAACCTCCAGGCCGGCGGCGGGCTCTATGCCCAACGCATCGTCACCCGCCGCCACTACGACCTCGACCAAGCCAAACGCGGCGCACTCGCCATCGCCGGCCTCAGCGAACACGATGCGCCGTAACCGCTCTCCTTCGGAGCCCGTCGCCGGCGCTCCGGAGATCCAACGCAACATCATCGGCGAACAAGTACTCGGTTCGTCTCGAGAGTCCCGAGTCGCCAGCTGACGAAGCAATCTCGATGACCACACCAGCTTGTCAGAGCATCACTGCGGCTGCCGGCTGCCGGGTGCACCTGAGCGCTCAGGGTTGCAGCGATCGCAGCTGTTTCAGCGTCTTTGACGCGACCGACGACGAAACCTTGTCGGTTCAGCGAAGAGCTTCTTCGGCCACGAACATCGCCACGACGAGGGTTGGCGCTTGCCGATCCAGCCCTCGGACACCGAGCTCACCGGCGAACAGGTCGATGACGCCGTTGTCGTCGACGTCGACCCCATCGAGCATTCGAACGGCCGCCTGGAACGCCTGCGATACGAACGGTTGAGCCTCGGCGGGTGAATCGGTCGCAAACACCCGCAGGGCCTGATCTGAGACGTCGAGAGCCTGCGAACGAATGGTCTGGATGGCATCGACCCAGATCGTGTTGTAGAAAGCCTGCTCGTCGGTGGTGACCGGCACGGTGTCAACGGTCGACTGTAGTCCTCCGAGATAGGTGAGAACGCCAACATCGTCACCGGGGTTCTGCGCTGCCCCGTCACCGTCGAGATCACCAAAATGCTCACCAGCCGCGCCCTCGGTGA
>JBDNHG010000050.1:0-6744 GCA_041688925.1 Acidimicrobiales bacterium
AGCGCGAGGACGGGCAAGCCGCTGTCATGGGTGAAAGCCAAGCTCACTTACCCTCCGCAGATCGTTGGTGATGACATTGAGGAAGGCGCAAGGTTGGTCGAAGTGATGAGCGACAACGAGTGGGCGTTCTTCGACGTTCTCTCCGCCGATCATGCGAAGCGACAAGTCGAGGTGAAGTGGCCGAAGGACCGGGATGAATCGATCCACCCCTCGGTGCTCATCGAATATGACTGGGTGACGGAGGGGGCCAAGGGCGAAGCTCTGGTCGCGGTAGCGGACGACCTTCTTGGCGGGCAACAGCGCGCGCTCGTCCGGAACATTCTCCGACGAACACCGCCACACTTCTCCGCAACGCAAGGACCGGCGAACGGAACGTTCTCGCCGAGCAGGAGCGACATCTTTCGCTGGAGCGCGCAGTTGGCCGACCAGGTCGTGCCGATCCAAGGCCCGCCCGGCACCGGTAAGACCTTTACGGGATCGCATGTCGTCCGGCACCTCGCCAAGACAGGCAAACGCGTCGGGATCGTCGCAATGAGCCATCACGCCATCACCAATCTGGTCGAGGCGGTGGTGGAACGATACGGCGAGGTCGGCGATACGAAGTCGCTCCGGCTCGTGCAAAAGACGGCCGATGGCAAGACCAACCTCGATCACATCACCGCAACGACCTCGAACAAGAAGGCTGCGGACCCAGACTTCGAGATCGTCGCCGGCACTCCGTGGTTGTTCGCCCACAACGAGATGCAGGCGAACCCGGTTGATGTCTTGGTCGTAGACGAGGCAGGCCAGCTCGGTCTGGCTGATCTCGTGGCGAACTCAGTCTCTGCCGGCAGCATGATTCTGCTTGGAGATCCGCAACAGCTCCCCCAGGTTGCCCAGGCCAAACACCCGAACGGATCTGGCGCGAGCGCACTGCAGCACATCGTTGGCCAGAGCGCAGCGGTCGAGTCCCATCAAGGCGTCCTGCTCGACGTCACGTATCGAATGCACCCTGACATCTGTGGCTACATCTCCGATGTGATGTACGACGGCCGGCTCACGACAAACGAAGCCAGTGCGGGCCAGGACACAGCAGAGGGCACTGGCCTCAGATGGATCAGATCGAATCACACCGGGCGAACGAACGAGTCGATCGAAGAAGCCGACTTGATCGTTCAGGAGATCAGCAGGCTGCTCGGCAAGTCGTGGACCGATCAGAAAGGCGACGTTCGGCCACTCACGGCCGAGGATTTCGTCGTCGTCGCGCCGTACAACCAACAGCGGCGGGCCATCGAGGGTCGAGTCGCAAACAACCCTCTCACCCGAGGCGTTCGAGTTGGCACCGTCGACAAGTTCCAAGGCCGCGAGGCTGCTGTCGTCTTCTTCTCAATGACCAGCTCATCCCAAGCCGATATGCCCCGAGGGGTCGACTTCCTGTTCTCTATGAATCGTCTCAACGTTGCGATCAGCCGCGCCCGTTGCCTCGCTTACCTCGTTGGCACCGACGAGATCCTGAACACGAGTGCACGAAACGTCGAAGAGATGCAGATGGTCTCAGCCGTGAACCTCCTCGTTGAGCAGGCGCTCGCCATCTGAACTTTTCGGGTCAGACGACCTCGACTTCGATGTCGTCTAGCAAGGTGAGGTCGCCGCCCGTGAGTTCTACATAGCGACCGAGTAGGACGGCGAGACGGGAGGCGTCCCCTGTGTGTCGATGCTTGCCGTAGAGGCTGTCGACCGCCCGATCGAGTTTGTCGTGTGCGCGCCGGAGGCCGCTTGGCATAGTCAGCGGATCGTAAAGATCAGCAAGAGACGCCCCCGAGAACTTGTTGCGCTCCTCGAGGACCAGCTCGCTGGCGGCCGCAAGGCGGACCCTCTGCTTGTCGTCGAGCAGAGGCCACGGAAAGGCTGAGTAAGCCAGATCCGGCGCAAGCGAATAGTCCGACTTAAGGCGCCCCCCAACGGTTCGGATCCAAGACATCCACATCGATGACTGCAGAATGCCGAACAGCCAGAGCGGCGCCTCCTCCAGGGTGAGCAGCTTGTTCCCGGCGATCACGCCAGGGTCGAGGTACTCCATCGGCACGTACTCGCGCCGCTCACTCGACACCTCCGGCATCGCCAAGTATCGAAGCGTCGGCTGACGATTCTGGAGAAACAGCGCTGGAGTCTGAGCACCCTTTCGAGCAGCTGCGGTGCGAGACCCCGACCGGGCCGCGCTGACCTGCCGTAGACGGCCCCGTATAACGTCTGAGGACCGAAGATCCGCTATCGCTGCGTCCTTCAGCCAAAGGCACCACCGCGTCGAGCCATCGAGCAAGTCCCGACCTTGTCTGAACTCCCGAAGGTAAGTAGCTGCGATCTTGTCGCGCTTGACATCTTCGACAGCAGACGCCTCGACGATCAAGCCGCCACCATCCCATGGCTTAGAGCCCTGCCGAGGTGCCGACGGAACTCCGCCTACAAGAGGCTTTCGATGCTTCGACGGATACACGGGCGGCGCAGGAGACAGGTAACAGTTGAGTCTCCGTACGCGACTTTCGACCGGATCTTCGTTCAGCCCTTCGTCGTACGAGAAGAGGCGGCGAAGCCGCGGCGCCCGATCTTTAGGAGTGAACCCGACAATCACGACGTGTACGTGGGCCTTGCCCCTCGCTTCGGATGTCCAAGCGAATGTGCGATGAGCGAAGGTCACTTCGATGTTGTTGGCCAGCAGCATTGGACCGAGGGTCCTGGCTTGTTCGCCGTGCGTGATCGAGTTGGTCGAAACGAATGCGGCGTCGGCGTGGCCGGACTTGAGGTATGGGATCGCCTTCGCGTACCAGGCGGCCACATAGTCGAGCCTCCCAATACGTCCGTCATGACCAGCGACTCCCGCGAATGCGATCTCCTTGTCCTCCTGCATCGTCTCGTGTTGTCCGGCCAGGGCATGTCCCGAGAACGGAGGATTGCCGAAGACGAAGCTCGCATCCTCTGCCGGAAGCAGAGCATTCCAGTCCGCACGTAGCGCGTTGTCGAGCAGGATCGTCGGCGAGGACGGGATCGGAAAGCGCGAAAACGACTGACCGAATTCTGCGCTGATTTCCCGGTTAGCGATGTGATCAGCGAGATGGAGTGCAGTACGAGCGATCTGAGAAGGAAATTCCTCGATCTCGATCCCATAGAACTGCCCAACATTTACCCGGCACAGCAGATCAAGGGACGCTGCGCGTTGGCCGGCCGTCTCGCGCTGTCCCTTGCGGCCCGCCAGCTGAAGCCGCCTCAAGATCTCAGTTTCAATTCGCCGAAGCTCGAGGTACGTCACCACGAGGAAGTTGCCGCAACCACACGCCGGATCGAAAAACGTGAGGCCGGCGAGTTTGTCATGCAGGGCCTGCAACTTCGGACGGCTCGTCGCAGCCTCAAGTTCCGCCTTGAGCCCATCGAGGAACAACGGGTCGATTGTTCGCCGAATGTCTCGCTCCGAGGTGTAGTGAGCCCCAAGCTCGCGGCGCTCGGCCGCGGTCATCACCTCTTGGAACAGCGATCCGAAGATCGCCGGGGAAATCGTCGACCAATCGAACCGACAGACCTCCAGGAGCGCCTCGCGTATCGACGCTGTGCAGAACGGTGGGGACAGAGGTTCCGCGAAGAGATCGCCGTTGATGTACTCGAACGTGCTGAACGATCCGTCCAAATCAGTCTGATGGCCGGACCGAAGTGCCGAGAAGAGCTGAGCCAGCATTCCACCGAGATCTCGACCGTCCTCGCTCGACTGCGCCACGTAGGAAACGAACGCTCCGCGATCCCACACCTCCGTGTCGTCGGCGAAGACACAGAAGAGGATTCTCGTGAGCCAGACGCGTCGATCATGGTCACAGAAGCCGGCCTGCGCGAGTTCGTCGTGGAGGTCACGCATCAGCTCCGTGGCCGCGAAGTTGAGTTCGACCTCGCTGTCGTAGGCCTCAATGACCGTGTCGAAGCCCGCAAGCCATGAGAAGACGTGCAGATTGTCGGTCAGGTCCGCAAGGTCGAACTCGCCCTGCACATGCTTTACGGTGTCAAACCACTTGAAGCGCTGGAAATCGCAGGCCACCAGCAACCGCAGCCCACCGAGCCCGGCGGGCAGGGAAGGCAGGTAGTCGAGCAGCTGATCAATCGCATCATCGAGCGACTTGCCGGCCGACTTGTGCTCGACCGCCATCTTCTGCGGGATGAGCAGGTCGATTCGCCCAGCATTGCCGGTCGAAACCCGTTGAGCATGCACCTCGTACTCTCCTACGAGTTTGCGATCCACTCCGAAAATCGCGAAGAACTCATCCCAGTATGAGTGGGCGTCTGCATTCTCTCGGTCCGCCCCCTCCCAGCGCTTCGCGAAAGCGGCCGCAGCGACCTTCATCGACTCTTTGGAAGCTGTAACCCGCAGCGGCATGTGACAGATCCTGCCAGGTCGCACGAGCGGAATGCAGATTGAAGGTGGGGCGAGCAAACGCTCCAGCAGGTAAGGACCAGCCATGTCTACCTCGATTCGGCGAAGGAGTTTTGGGCCGTGGAGCCGAGACCTGCCGTAGAAGGCGGTAGCCCCAGTATGGCTTCGGGGTGTAACAGGTGCTCTCTCGGCGTTGGCAGCGAGGACATCGACCGCGGCGCGCCGAGGAATCGGTCGGGTCTACCTTCGACGCATTGCCTTTGATCGACGAGCGGGTCGGCTTCGACAGCCCGTGGTTCGCAGGACATGCCAAGTTCCCCAGCCTTTCGGTCGACAAACTGATGAAGTGAGTCCCACACGTCGGCCGTTGCGCGTAGCCTGAGTCGATCCGGCTCGCTCTGGAGCTCGGCCATTGCGCCCGAACTGATCATCGTCAGCGAGGAGCGCGCCGTGCGCAGTACTGCCAACCAGGTGAAGACGAGTAGCGTCCACAACATGCTCGACCGTATTTCGATCAAGGGATTCAAGTCCTTCGATTCGATCGACGTCGAACTCGGTCGCCTGTCGCTCCTCGTCGGTCCGAACGGCGCTGGCAAGTCCAACTTCATTCAGGTCTTCGAGTTGCTCGGCGAGATCATCCGAGGTGAGCTTGAGTTGTCCGTCGGCCGAGCCGGCGGTGCCTCGACGCTTCTGCACTCAACGAGCCGACAGGCAGAACGGATCGACATCGAGACCGCATTTGCCAACAACGGGTACAAAATCTCACTCGTTCCGAACGACGATGACGCGCTCGTGTTCGAGAGAGAGGTGCCCTGGTTCATCGATCGCACGAAGTACACCGAGCCCTTCACCGAAGACCTGGGCGCCGGCCACAGGGAGTCGCGCCTCCCGACAAGCTCCAAGAGGGTCGCCAATTGGGTGCTTCGCCGCATGAGCCCCTGGTTCGTGTACCACTTTCATGACACGAGCCGGTCCGCTCCGGTGAAGAAGAAGGGCGACATCAACGACAACGATGGTTTGAGAAATGACGCAAGCAACCTCGCTGCCTTCCTCTACCGGTTACAAGAGACCGACCGCAGCTCGTACGACCGCATCGTCGATGCGGTCCGAAGCGTCGCACCCTTTTTCGACGACTTCAGGCTCCGACCCGACCGAATCAACGCCGAGCGGATTCAGCTTGAGTGGAAGCAGCGGTCGTCGACCGCCTACTTCGGGCCGAATGCGCTGTCAGACGGAACACTGAGATTCATCTGTATCTCTGCGCTATTGCTTCAACCTGAACCGCCGTCCCTCATCCTGCTCGACGAGCCCGAGCTTGGACTGCACCCCTACGCCATCAACCTCGTAGCCGAGATGCTTGAGGCCTGCAGCGAGCAGGTCATCGTGTCGACGCAGTCGGTCACTCTTCTCAATCGGCTCGACATCACCGACGTCCTGATAGCAGAGCAGGTCGATGGGGCGACCACGCTCACGCGTCCTGATCCCGACGGGTTAGATGCGTGGCTGGGTGAGTACGGCCTGGGGGAGATGTGGGAGAAGAACCTCATCGGCGGACGTCCAGTCCAACGCTGATGGACAGATGCCGTCTCCTCGTAGAGGGTCAGACCGAGGAAACGTTCGCCAATCGAACTCTCTTGCCACACCTCTACGACCTCGGATTTCACGTCGTCTCAGTCACGGTTGTCGCAACGAAGCGCGTCGCCGGAGGCGGCAAGTATCGAGGCGGAGTTGTCAACTGGAGTCAGCTTCGCAAGGACATCAGTTTGCTCGTGCAAGACAAAGGCGCCGTGGTCACGACGATCGTGGACTTCTACGGACTCCCGTCCGACGTACCGGGCGTTGGCGAGCTGGAGCAGCAGTGGGACGCCCGTCAGCGAGTTGCCCACATCGAGAGTGCGATTCAAGCCGAAGTCGCGGCCTCCAACTTCGTTCCTCACGTTGTGCTCCACGAACTCGAAGCCCTGCTCTACACCGATCCGGCTGCTTCCGGGGCCCACTTCGGTGACGGCGCAGTCCAGGCGGCGATGGAAGCCGACATCGCCGAGTGCGGAGAACCCGAACTGGTGGATGAAGGGCCCGAGACTGCGCCGTCCAAGCGCATGATGAAGCACCGATCGGGGTACCTGAAAACTTCCGATGGACCGAATATTCTTGCCGACATCGGCCTGGTCGCTATTCGGACTGCGTGCCCTCACTTCGACTCCTGGTTGGCCGAAATCGAGGGACTCGCTCCATGATGGCGTGCCTAATTCGTGCCTAGAAGGACGCTCAACAGGGTGCGATACGGCGCAACAGCGCACAACAACAGGGCTCCCGAAAACCAGCTCTCACCAGGAGAAACACCTCACACGTAGGCA
>JBDNHG010000051.1:0-10174 GCA_041688925.1 Acidimicrobiales bacterium
CCTGGCCGCCAACGCCGACGTCGTCATCAACGCCTTCTCCCCCGGCGTGCTCGAGAAGTTCGGACTCGGCCACGACGAGTTGATGGAGGTCAACCCCCGCCTGATTGCCGTATCGACCACGCTGTTCGGTCACTCGGGGCCATTGTCGTCCATCCCCGGTTTCGGCAACATGGGCGCGGCAATGGGCGGCTACTACGATCTGACCGGCTGGCCCGACCGGCTTCCGGCCGGCCCGTTCCTGGCCTATACCGACGCAACCTCGCCCCGGCTCACCGCAGCGGTGGTCTTGGCCGCTGTCGAGTGGCGTAACCGCACCGGCAAAGGCATGAGTATCGACTTCTCCCAAGCCGAAGGCGGCATCCACTTTCTGGCCGAGGCGATGCTCGACCAAGAGGTAAACGGGTTCGCCCAAACCCGCATGGGCAATGCCGACCGCTGGCTCGCTCCCCACGCCGCTTACCGGTGCGCCGGCCCCGACGACGACCAGTGGATCGCAATCGCCTGCGAAACCGACGACCAGTGGCGGGCCTTGGCGAGCCAACTCGGCCGCGATGACCTCGGGTCACTCAGCGTCGGCGAGCGACTCGAGCGGCAGGCCGAGCTCGATGAGATCATCGGCGCCTGGACGGCCGGCAAAGACCCTGTCGAGCTACACACCGCGCTGCAGGCGCTGCGCATTCCAGCGCACCAGGTGCAAAACAGCCCCGAGGTGGTGGCCGATCCGCAGCTGCTGCACCGCGACCACTTCCACGAGGTTCCGCACGCCACCTACGGCCATACCTGGGCCGAGCAATACGGCTTCAGGCTGTCCCGCAGCGAGGGAACGCCACGCCGCGCCGGTCCCCCATGGGGCGAGCACAACTTCGAAGTGCTGATGGAACTGCTCGGCTACGACGTCGAGAAGATCGCCGAACTCACCATCGCACAGGTCCTCGACTAGTCCGGTTCGCGTGGCCGAGCCCATCTGCGCGAAGCTCCATGCCCGATGGCTGACGAACCTGTTCTCAACGATCTCCGGGTACTCGAGCTCGGCGGCGGCGTTTCTACGGCCATAGCCGCTCGATTCCTTCACGGTTACGGGGCGCGAGTAACTCGATTCGAGCAAAACGACCTTGTACATCCAAACCAACTCACGCCGTCGCAGCGGATCGCCTACCTGTCCGGGATAACTGTGGCAACCGGACCGGCCTCAGAACTCCCCGCTCTTATAGCAGCGGTCGACATGATCGTGACCGATCGGCAGCCGTCACAGCTCGCGTTGCTGGGTCTCGACTTCGCTTTGCTGCGTTCCGCCCGACCCGAATTGATTGTCGTCTCGGTGACCCCGTTCGGGCTCACCGGGCCGAATGCCGATCTGGCGACGACCAATGCGGTGTCATTCGCTGCAGGGGGAATCATGTCTCTGACCGGCGACCCCAACCGCACACCGCTCGTGACCGGAGGCGAGCATGCTTACGCACTCGGAGGTGCGAACGCGTTTGCGGCTGCGACCATGGCATGGCTTGGCCTGTCACGTACCGGTCGCGGGGACCTCATCGACATTTCCCTTCAAGAATGTGCTGCCGGCATGTTGGAGTACTACGGCCCCATGACGTCGTACATGGACACTCCTGCGCAGCTGCGACTTGGTAACCAGGCCCGCGCAACATGGGGTGTCTATCCATGCCTCGACGGCTGGGCCGGTGTCTTCGCGCTCAACCGCCAGGTTCCTGCCCTCTTCGGGCTGTTAGACGATCCTGAGTTGGTCGAACCACGCTTCAGTGATCCGGTGCTTCGCCTGCTCGAGGAAAACGAGGAAGCGCTCGCCGTAAAGCTCTACATCTTCTTTTCCGGCCTGACGATGGCAGAGATCCGGGAGCTCTCCGTGAAGTCGCGGGTCCCGTTTGGGGTAGTGATGACTCCGGCCGACGTGCTTGCGGCAGAGACGCCGGCCGATCGCGGCTTTTGGGATGATGTTGCGGCCGGCGACGGTACAACGTGCCGCATACCTGGTCGACCGTTCCCGGGTTTTGCGTGGAGCTCGGACGAGACGGCAAGCGCTACTTCTGCGGCTCCGACTCCGGGTGGCGAGTCGCTTGATGAAGCGCAGATTCAACTGCCGCTTGCCGGATTGCGGGTTCTCGATCTGACGATGATGTGGGCTGGTCCGTTTGCGACGATGAGGCTGGCTGAGATGGGCGCCGACGTGATCAAGGTCGAGTCGCCATCGGCCTGGGACAACATCCGTACGCTCATCCCTCGAGATGATGATGTGCCTGACCCGTGGAATAGCGCGTTCTATTTCAACGCCTACAACCGCGACAAACGGTCGCTCACTCTCGATCTTGCCCAAGCAGCGGGGCGTGCACTGCTGCTGCGTTTGGTCGAGCACTGCGACGTCGTCATCGAGAACTATCGATCTGACGTACTCGACAATCTCGGCCTGGGTTACGAAACACTTCGGGGGCAAAAGTCCGACATCATTTTGATCAGCATGGCCGCGTTCGGGAAGACGGGCGCTGATTCAGCCTTTGTTGGATTCGGTCCAGTGATCGAGACGCTGTCGGGTCTTACTTCGCTGACGGGATACGGCGACGGTGAACCGTACAAAACCGGGATTTCTTACGGTGACCCAGTTGCCGGAACGTTCGCTGTCGCAGCGATCGGATTGGCGTTGAAACGTCGCATGACGACCGGCAAGGGCATACATGTCGACCTGGCGCAACGCGAAACTTCCGCCGTGTTGATCGGTGATGCCTACGTGGATGCCGCCGACGGCTCACGTCCGGTGCCCCGCGGCAACCGCCATGCGGTGATGGCTCCGCAAGGTTGTTATCGCATCGCCAATTCCGAGCGCTGGCTGGTCCTCAGCGTGCGAAGTGACAGCGACTGGTCGGCGCTGTGCTCGGTGATCGCAAGACCGGACCTCACCGGCCTGTCCGTGGAAGAACGACGCGCTCGCCATGACGAGATCGACACCGCAATCAAGGGGTGGCTCGCGTCTGTGACGGCACCCCCCGACCCCGAGGTTGTGTTACAGACAGCAGGAGTGCCAGCCATCGAAATGCGTACTACGCGCACCCTGCTCGATGATCCACACCTCGTTGCTCGCGGGTACTGGCATACGACGCACCATCCTCGTATGCACACCTATCGACAAGCCGGCGTGTCGTGGCCCTTCGCCGACTCCAAGCCCCAACCCCGACGTCATGCACCCCTTTTCGGCGAACACAACACGGAGATCCTGCAAGATCTCCTCGGCGTCTCCGATGCTGAACTGGCCGACCTCACCGCCAATAACGTGATCGCGGACGCCCCCATCAACCCCACCGTCGGCTAGGAGATCCGCGACCGGCTCATCCGCCACATCGGGATGAGGAACCAGCTTCAGGATGAAACTGAGTACTTCTTGACGTCGGGGTGGGCGGCGGCGATACGCGTCGCCGGAATGTCACACTGCGTCAGTTCGGGGTCGACGCCACGAGCGGCGGTCTCTGGTGCCGCCCCACATTGGGTCTGACCGAAAGTCCGCGGCTTGCCCTGCGGCTAGAGCGGCAGCGCAGTCGAGAAGTCGGGAACACCTGCCCACCGGCCGGCATTGCCGCTAGCTCGCATCACCGCGATGGTCTTGATGACCTCGGGGTTCGCCAATCCGTGAGGCGCCTCGCCGGTGAGTACTCGGATGACATTCTCGGTCTGACGAGTCGTGCACTGCTCAAGGAAGGTCGGTGAGAAGCCAGCGACGTGCGGGGTGACAATGCAGTTCGGTAGTTGCAGCAAACGATCATTGGACGGGATTGGTTCCACCTCCGTCACATCCAGAGCGGCCGCCTCGATCGTGCCGGCCGCAAGCGCGTCAGCGAGTGCAGCTCCGTCGACGACAGGGCCGCGTGAGGTGTTCACGACAATGGCCGTTGGCTTCATCAACGCCAACGTGTCGGCGTTGATCAGATGACGCGTCTCGGCAGTGGATGAGCAATGGATACTCACATAGTCGGCGACCGCCAGCAGCTCCTCCAAAGGCAGCAAATCGACCCCCATCGTCTCGGCCGTGCTGGGATGCACATAAGGATCCGCGGCCACAATTCGAGCCGGACCGAAGCCCCTGACCCGGTTCGCAAACGCCCGGCCAATGTCGCCGAAGCCGACGATGCCGACCGTATGGCCGGCGATACGTCGCACCGATTCCAGATAGTGCACCGTCAGGGCTCGGTCAGAACTCCAGGCCCCTTCTCGGGTCGTGCGAATCGCATCAGGAAGGCGACGGGTAAGGGCCAGCAACATCGCCATGGCGTGGTCGGCGACCTCGGCCGTGTTCACTCCAGGAACATTGCAGGCCAAGATGCCCAACTCGGCTGCGCACGCAAGGTCGATCGAGTCGACGCCGACACCCATACGGCTCACCACCTTGAGATTCGGACATGCCTCGAGTACCCGCCGGTTCGTCAACGGTCGAGTGTTGATTGTCGCCCCATCGACATCGCGCAGCAGATCGATGGCCTCGTCTTCGGTGCTGACCGGCGCCTCGACGACTTCGAAGCCAGCCGCTTCGAACAAGTCGACGCGACTCCAAGGACTGGCTTGCACTGCGACCTTCATGGGTGCCTCCTGGGGCGTTGACGACCAGCAGCCTGTCGCACTCCCCTCCGTCGAGGCAAGACCGACGCAACAACTGCGGCGTGCAGATCTCGAACCGTAGTTCAGCACAGTCGAACGAACATGGCTCTCGGGCGTCCGTGACGACAAGGTGGCTTCTTCACGAACCTGCACGTGTATAACCGCCGACAATCGCGGTTTCTCGGCCATAGGTGTAACGCCTCGTGGCTTCTCGCGTCTTGCCTATGGCGCCAGATGTGCATCGCGTACCCATCTACAAAGGAGAACCATGGCAACTATTGATCTCGAAAAGACGTCAAAAGCCTACGACTACCTCGCAGAATCCGAAGCAGGTCGAGCATCGCTCGCCAGCTTTGAGTCAGCGATCGAGGGCCTGCGCGGTGCGATCGAGCCAGACCTGAATCATGGTGAGTTCGTCACCGTGCTGCGTGGTCTCACGCAGGGTATGACGCTCGAAGAAACCGACGATGAAGTGAGTGGCTTTGCCAGCTTTGGTGACGCTGACATGCAGAAGTACATCGCCGGCAACTTCCAAGCGTCGAAGGTTCCTGAGCGAGTGCAATTCGTGCCACGCGTGATTGGCAAATTCAACGTTTTGGGCGTATTCGTTGGTCGTGCTCCTGTACTGCGCTGCAGCCCAGGGGCACACCAGCGACAACCCGCCATCTCCCGACCCGACCTACCCGAGGAATCACATGCAAGCTGCACAGAAGTTCGAATCCATATGCGTCGACCGAACCGAACATCTTCTCTTCACCGGTTCGCTTGGTGGCACGATCTCGGTCATCGACATCGACTCGTTCCGGCGCACCTCATAGATCAGCGCCCACGCGGGAACCATCATTGCGATGAACGCGCACCCCCACCGAACCAATCATCGCCACACTGTCGATGGATCAAACAGCGGCGGTGTGGGAGTACACCCCCAACGGGGCGCTCACGCAGATCTGCAGCATCGTCGTCCGCGATATCCAACCCGCCAACGACACCGATCGCATCGTCAACGACTTTGTTGGCAACAGCCAGGCGCTCGGCCTGAGCAACACAGAACCTCGCCTTGTCACCCGCACCGGCAACGCCGGACTACTCGAACTCGACTATTCAACCGGCACCTTCGAGATCCTGAGCTGTGAGCGGCTGCACGATTTGGCCGACCTGATAATGAGTGTCTATGCACCTGGCACCGATCAGGTTCTCAGCTCTTCAGCGCTTGGTCATCTGTCGCTGACCGAGGGCGGGCAGCTCGTTCGCGATTGGCAAATCGGCCGCTCGAGTATCCATTGGGCGGCACCGGTGAGTGGAAGCACATTCATGCTCACCAGCGACGACCGTCGGGTTGTACGACTCGACCACGAAGCGGGCATTTGCGTCGAGCTTCGATCGCCACATCTATGAGATCGACCCCGAGACCTGTCACGCAACCGGCCGAGTATTCAGCGCACCATTCAAGAACCGCTGGCTGGCGTCACTGGAACGAGAGCCCGAGACATTGCTCGCGCAAACGCGAGATGGTTCGCTGCACAAGGTCAACGTCGACACGGGCAAAGCCCGCTCGGTACGAGTCACGCCACCGGCCATCTGGTCCGCAGCGCCCACGCCCGATGGCGAGCTCGTGCTCGGCGGCGAGGGAACATCGTTATTGCGGGTTCGCGGCACATCGGTCGATGACATGAGCCGCATCCCCTATTTCGAGAGCCGAAAACAGACGCTGGACCAACCGTTAGAGGGGCACACCAAGCGCCTCGTCGTCGAGCCTCGCAGCGGCAATGTTGTGATGGGCCGCACCGACGGTCACGTCGTCGTCGCCGACAGCACGTCCTCGGCCATTGTGACCAACGTCGGATCAGCGATTCGCGACCTGACCCTGGGCCCAGACGGCACCGCCTATGTCGCAACCGAACGGGGAACCGTCGAGCAGGTCGACCTGGCGTCAGGCGTCAGCGAGACGGTCTTTGTGAGCAACGACGGCCATCCGATCTGGTCGATCGCCTACCGAGAACAGACCCAGACACTCGCCGCACTCGAGCGTTTCGGAAGCCTGCATCTGATCGACACCAACTCTGGTGATCGCAACGACCTGGGCGTTGAACTGACTCGATGCAAACGTGCGAAGTGGGTCGACGGCGACCTGCTGATGTACTCGACTGCACAGAACATTCGCGAACTCGATGTGCGCACCGGGAACACCCGAGACATCGGTACTTGGGCGGGCTACACGGTCGAGGACTTCATCTGGGATCCCCAGCGACGATGGACAATCGCTATTTCGTACCTATGCAAGTTGTATCTATTCGACTACGCGACCGCCCGAACTGTCGCCGTGATCCGTGACCAGATCGATTACTCCAAGGGCCTGTGCTGGCTGGCGCCGGTCATTCCCGAGACGGGCTATCCATTGGACTTCGCCACGTTTGGTCGCTCGGGCACGATGCACCTCTACCGGGTGCACGACGACAGCATGGTGGCGCTCGGTCCTGTTGGCACCGCCCCCACCGCTATTGGACTCTGAGGAGACGCCATGATCGAACAGCAATGTCCAATCAGCGACGCAGCCACCGCCGGCCGTGACAACCAAGTTGTGCTGCACCACGAAACTGCTCAACTCGCATGAGCGACGCTGACGCAATCGCAAACGAGATCCAGGCGGCTCTGGGCTCCGCTATGCACGCGGAACTGATGATGTCGCTCGTTGACTCGAACCTGATATCTCTCATCCGTTTCGACGGGTCCACGATCAGAGATTTAGTGGACGCTGGTTTCGCCGAGCAACCAATCAGGCTTTTCGCGGATGCATTGACCGCAACTGGTTACCTCGACCGTCGCGACGGTCGCTACTTCGTGCCAATTGCTGTGCGGTCGGCATTCACCCGTGACAACTCCCAGCTGGCCGGATCGATTCGGTTGGTACGCGAACGTCAGCGGGTATGGGCGCGACTTCCCGTCGTTCTTACTGGCGCCGACGTCGGCGACGGCTTCTACGGGGCGCTTCACCAAAGCCCGCTCCTCGGCGATTACCTCGGCATCATCGAGCGGGCCAACGCCGATATTCCAGACAAGCTCGTTCGCCTTGTCGAGCGCCATGCACCAGGCGCTCGACGAATACTCGACCTCGGAGGCGGTCACTGCCGTCATGCACTGGTGCTGCTCGAAGCATTTCCCGAGACCCGCGTCGATGTTTTCGACCTACCAGGTGTTATCGACCTGGTGGTCGTCAACAACGTCTTCCATTTCTTCAACGATGCAAACGAGACCGAGATCATGCGCCGATGCGTCGACGCGCTTGAACCCGATGGCACGATCCTTGTGACGAAATACGCGCTCGACCAGAGCGGCCTGGTGCCCTCCGATGGCGCGTTGTTGTCGCTGCAGTGGTATCTGACCACCGGCGGCGGCTGGCTCGAAACCGACACGCAAGCCGCCGAGATGCTGCTGGCTGCAGGTGCCGTCGACATCGGCCTCGCCCAGGTCAACGACCGTACCTCTGCCATCATCGGGCGCCGGCCACCTGCGTCTGGTTCTCGCATGCGATGACGCCTGCAGCGAACGCGACCCCCGGGCCGACGAACAGACCGGTTCGTTCCGAACTGCGAGACTTCGGCCGGTGCCCGTCAAGACACCGGCGTCGCGGAGCAGCCACTACAGCTGCACGAAGTGTCAGGCGACGGCTTTCCAGCACAAACAGAGCGCCCAACAGGATCAAGGCAAAGGCCAGGGAGAGTGACACGGCCGTGCTCACGCCGGTGTAGGCCATCGCTGTAGCCTGCTCACTGATTGCAGCGACCCCAGTGCTCGGCCCATCAGTGGCCATATGTCACTCTGCGACCGTCGCCCTTGCGACACTCGCTGGTCGCTCGTTCGTGGATACTACGTGCATGCCATGGCAACTCAACACGCACAATGGCACTTCGACTCCGACCCGTTAGGACGCTTCCGATGATGTTCTTCACACCGCTAAAGCAGCCCCCGATCATCACTGGGGTACCCATCCCGTATCCGAACACCGGCAGCGCACAGTCGAAAGGTCAGGTCCTGCTCTTTGACGAGGCCGACGCACTCTTCGCCAAGCGCACCGAAGTGCGGTCAGGCTGGCGCCCCTAACACCACCCGGCCGTGCTGGTGGCTTCACTACATCCGGCCCTCCGTCGACCATCGACCGCGCCCGACTCAGAAGCGCTCAGCGTCGAACGTCATAAGCTCGGGCGATGGAGACTTCGCTTCCTGTCCATGACCTCGGACGACGTCAGCTACTCATCGCCGCCGGCGCTGCCGCTGCGTGTGCTGGCTGTTCAGTGGCTACCGAGGATGTTGCCGAACATGTACTCGACGACGCAGAAGCAGTCCGCGGCGGCACCATCACGGGTTTTGGTCAGTCGATCAACCTGGGACCCGTGGCCGACGTCATTGCGGCGATCCGCAAGAACGACGGGTTCTGGTATCGGCCCGACGGTCGTATGTGGCTCACCGAATACCCCGCCGCTTCGCTGCCTCTCGCCCAGAATCTCTATTCCGAGCCCGAGCTAATCGGTATGAAGGCGGGTTTCGTTGCGCTGTTCCAGAAGTGCCCCCATCTGGGTTGTCGCGTCCCCAACTGCGAGACGTCGCAGTGGTTCGAGTGTCCGTGCCATGGGTCGAAATACAACCGGCTCGGCGAGAAGCAGAGTGGCCCGGCTCCTCGAGGCATGGACCGGTTCGGCATCGAGATAACCAGCCAAGGCGATGTCATCGTGGACACGGCACGGATCATTCAAGGTCCGCCGATTGGCACGGACACGACCGCGCAGGAAGCCGCCGGACCCCACTGCATCGGCGAGGCATCGCACTAGGAGCGGCAGCTCGTCGACAGATTCGGCAGCAGCGGTCGACGTGGAGCAATACTCCTATGCAACAAGCAATCATTCATCACCGAAGGAAGCTCCAGACTCTTGGCGACGGCATGTCATTCGCCGATGGACTTCACGCAGCCGATCGAGTCTGTTCGGACAAGTTACGCTTCGCAGTACCACGGGAAGGCAGTTCACATGGCAATCGATTTTGACAAGCTGATCGACCGACACGACACAAACGCGATCGCCGTCGATGCCTTTCGCACGTTTCTGCTCGATGACTACCCAGACCTTCAGCTGCCGTGTGACGACGCAGACGCCATCCCCATGTGGGTAGCCGACATGGCATTTGCAACACCCGCAACCATTGTTGATGCGATGCGCTTGCGGCTCGAACATCCCATCTTCGGATACACCGTGCTGGCAGATGACACCTTCTACGGGGCGTACGCCGACTGGTGTAGCGAACGTTACGCATGGAGACCTGAACGCGAGCACTTCTTTACCTCCGCAGGTGTGGTTCCTGCGCTGTACTCACTGGTTGACTACTTCGTTGGCCCAGGCCAGAAGGTGTTCACCCTGACGCCGGCGTACGGCTTCTTCGAGGCGCCCGTCGACGATCGCGGCCGCGAGTTCGTGACCTGCAGTCTGGTGAACAGCGGCGGTCGCTATGAGATCGACTTCGACGCATTCGAAAACACGGTCGCCGACCCCGCAATGCGAATGTTCTTTCTTTGCCATCCACACAACCCGAC
>JBDNHG010000052.1:0-3270 GCA_041688925.1 Acidimicrobiales bacterium
ACCACATAACAGATTCGTCAGATTCGACGCCCTAGTCGCTCGGTCACGGTTCAGGCCATAGTCAGGCCGCCCGATACCGAAAGTGTCTGTCCGGTGGTGAAACCGGCACTCTCCGACGCGAAATAGACGACGGCCGGTGCAATCTCGTCGGCTTTGCCCAGTCGTTTCATTGCGGTGGCGCCTGCCATTGCATGGATCATGCGTTCGCCGTCATCGCCTGCCTCGGCTATCTCGGTCAGCAGCGGCGTATCAGTGGGGCCAGGGCACACGACATTCACGGTGATGCCCTTGCGTGCCACCTCGCGAGCCAGCGTTTTACTGAACGCGATCGTGCCCCCCTTGGCTCCCGAGTAGACCGCCTCGAGCGAGGAACCAACACGACCTGCATCGGATGCAATGTTGACGATACGGCCCCAGCCCGCCTCGATCATTCGTGGAACAACAAAGTGTGTTGTGCGCAGCATGCCTTTGAAGTTGAGGTCGATGATGCGGTCCCAGAAGTCCTCATCGGTGTCGACGAAACGCATGAACTTGTCCCAGCCTGCGGCGTTGACCAGGATCTCGATTTCACCGAGCTCGTCGATGACTTCGAGGCAGCCATTGGCGACCGAGTCGGTGTTGGTGATGTCCATCGTCATGGCCAGGGCATCACCACCTGCGCTGCGGATTGCTTCGACCGTTGCTTCGGCCCCCGATGTGTTGATGTCACAAACGGCGACGCGGCGGTCAGCTGCGGCGAGTGCCAGGCAGATCTCGCGTCCGATTCCGCTGGCGCCTCCGGTGACCAGGGCAACTCGAGTCGTCATATTTTCTCCAGATCGTTGGCGCCGAGCGAGGGCACGGGCAGGTCAATGATTCCATGCTTCGCGGGCTGAGTCCAAGGTCCTGACTCCTCGGGACGAGTGGCGGACGAGCGCGGTACTGTCGCTACATGGTGCAACTCGATCTCGATCCAATCTCCGGAGTCCTCGGCGCGGAAGTCCGCGGCGTCGACCTGGCAGGTGAACTCGACGATGAGCTGGTCGCTGCGATTCGATCGGCCTTCGTCACCCATCACGTCCTCTTCTTCCGCGACCAACAACTCGATGCCGAGCAGCAGATGGCGTTCGGACGTCGCTTCGGCGAGCTCGATGAACATCCATTCGTTCACGGCACCGATGCCCACCCCGAGGTCCTCGACATCGTCACTATGCCCGACGACGTCATCAACTTTGGCGGTGGGTGGCATACCGACGTGACCTTCCTGCCGCAGCCCGATCTCGGTTCGATCCTGTACGCGGTTGAGGTTCCGACAGCGGGCGGCGACACCTTGTTCGCGAGCCAGCATGCTGCCTACGACGTACTAAGCGACACCATGAAGGCCATGCTCGACGGCCTTGTTGCGGTGCATTCCGCCGGCACGCAGTATCAAGCCGGTGGCGCTTCGACTAAGTCCAAGGCGATACGAACCAAGAACGCCGACCTCGCTGCCAACGAGGTCGAGCACCCCGTCGTGCGCACGCATCCCGAGAGCGGCCGCAAAGGTCTGTATGTCAATCGGGCGTTCACCACCCGAATCCGCGGATTGCGTCGCAACGAATCGGACGCCCTGTTGCAGTTCCTATTCGACCACGCGGTCGACGAACGATTCACCTGTCGATTTCGGTGGAAGGCCGGATCGATGGCCATGTGGGACAACCGAAGCGTGCAGCACTTCGCACTGCACGACTATGCAGGTGAGCGGCGCCAGATGCGCCGCATCACGATCTGCGGCGACACGCCTGTGTGACGCCGAATGGCGTCAGGCGCTGGTGCGATCGAGCCCGTTGCTCTCCAGCAGGTCGACGACCAAACGTGTGCTCGAATGCCAATGCGAAAGGTGGAGGTCTCGAGCATCGTCGGCAGCGCCGCGGCGGATCGGCTGACACAACCGTCGAGACATCGACCGCACCGGTCGCTGCCTCGGCAAGCGAAGCCTCGCCAGCCGAGCCATCGATTGTTGCGCCGACCGTGGCCGGTGGGCAGATCGACTTTGCCTCACTCGAGGGCCAAGATGTCGTTCTCTGGTTCTGGGCGCCCTGGTGACCGACCTGCATCCGTGAAGCCCCTGCGGTCGCAGAGGTTCAACAAATGTTCGCCGACGATGTCACCATTATCGGTGTAGCCAGTCGCGCAGGCGCCGACAGCTACCTCGACTGGGTCACCACCTATGGCGTGGACGGATTCGAGCACGTCGCCGACGAAGAAGGCGCCGTATGGCGAGAATATGGCGTCACGACCCAGCCGGCATTCTCGTTCATCAATGGTGACGGCACCGTCGATATCCGCTTCGGCGCCATGGGCGTCGATGGGTTGACCGAACGGATCAACGAGCTCATCGCAAGCTAGCTGTCGCCCCGTCTGGTTGGGGCACTAGGTCACCGCTAGGTCGTGGCACGGTTGTTGCGCCGCGTGCTGGTGGTGAAGCGTATGACCGCCGTCAAAACAAGCCCGAGTGCTGCGGCTGCAAAGAACGTGCCACGCACCGATGAATCGATCAATGGCACGAACACGATCGGTCCAACGGCATGGCCGACGAAGCGGAATGCCAACAGGAACGACAACCCGCCGCCTCGGTTGGCGGGCATGATCGACGCGGCGAGGGCTTGCATCACGATGACCACTGCGGAGATCGCTGCGCTGGCGAGCACCCAGATGAGGCCGAGTGCCCAGCCGTTGTGGGCCAATGACGGCAGCCCGGCAAGTAGCACAGCAGCGATGGTGGCGATGACGCCAACGGTGCGGGTGCCAAAACGGTCGAGCACCAGTCCCCACATCGGGCCGAGTACCAATGCGCACATGGCGCCCGAGAACAGAATCAGTCCGGTGATCGTGCCCGACAGATCAAGCACGTCTCGAGCTGCAACGCCGACGAGCACGCTGATGCCGACCGGGCCTGCTGCGGCAAACAAGAAGCCGACGCCGAGCAGGATCATGCGACGTGTCAGCAGCGGCCGCAGACGTGGCGCCTCGGCGTTGCGCCTTGCCTCGCCGCTTGGCGGGGCAAGTGTCAAGAGCAACGAGATGCCCATGGTTCCCCAGAATGCAAGCCGCCAGTTGGTGTCAGCGGCGATGCCGCCGATGATTGGGCCGAGGCCGCTTCCGAGGGCCTGGAAACTCGAGTAGATCCCGACCTGGCGGCCGAAACGTTCCGGCGCCACGGTCTCGGCCAAGCCGGCAAGCAACAGTGGCGTGATGAATGCATTGGCGACGCCCTGCAAAGCTCGGGCCGCTATGAAGATGGGCAGCGTC
>JBDNHG010000053.1:0-2806 GCA_041688925.1 Acidimicrobiales bacterium
CGGTGCTCGGTGCTTGGTGCTCGGTTTGAGTTGCCAGGCGGCGGTTCGTAGTGTCTGACCATGACTCATGACCAGACTCTCGACAAAATCTTCGCGGCTGCCGAGGCCGGCGACTGGACAACGTTTCGAGCGGCGTTTGCCGACGATGCAGTGCTCAAGCAGAACGTCGGCGCCGAGCAACAAATCGACATAGCGCTCAAGTATCTGCCGTTGCTCACTGCCGATGGCACCACGCTCGAGTATCAGAACGTGCGTCGGGTATCTGGCGATTCGAGTATCACCGAGATACACGATGCGGTGTTCACCAAACCCGACGGCCGTGTGATTCGCATCGATATTTGTGTGGTGATGCAGTTCAACGACGACGGCAAGATCATCCGCGCCGACGAATATCTCGACTCGGCCGCTGCCGCCGGGCTGCGCTGAATTGTGCACTCCATGGGGAGTGCACAAACCGGTGATCAGAGCTGGGGGACGGTTGCCATTGCCGCGGCGATTGATTCGTGGCTGAGGTCGTAGTCGACGATCTCGCCGGCCAAGAATGACTCGTATGCGGCCAGGTCGAGATGTCCATGGCCACACAACGCGGTCAAGATCACGGTCTCCTCGCCTGACTCTTTGGCCTTGTTGGCTTCGCGGATCGCAGCCGCAATAGCGTGCGTCGGCTCGGGAGCCGGGACGATGCCCTCGGTGCGAGCGAACTGCAGCGCACTGGTGAAACACTCGGTCTGGCCAATCGCCTCGGCTTCGACCAGCCCCAACTCATAGATATGGCTGACGAGCGGACTCATGCCGTGATAACGCAAGCCGCCGGCATGGATTGGATCAGGAACAAACGAGTGGCCAAGCGTGTGCATCTTCATCAGCGGCGTCATGCCCGCCGAATCGCCGAAGTCATAGCGGTATTCGCCTTGGGTCAGGCTCGGGCATGCTGCGGGTTCGACGCAGCGGATCGTTGGGTTCATGTTGCCTTTCAGCTTCTCGCGGAGGAAGGGAAACGAGAGCCCGCCAAAGTTTGACCCGCCACCGGTGCAGCCCACAATCACGTCAGGCGTTTCACCGGCCATCTGCATTTGCAGCAGGGCTTCTTCACCGATGATCGTTTGGTGCATCAGCACATGATTGAGCACGCTGCCGAGCGCGTACCGCACGTCGTCGTGGGGTGCTGCTTCAGAGACAGCCTCGCTGATGGCGATGCCGAGGCTGCCGTTGTGGTCGGGGTTCTCGGCCAGCAATGAGCGTCCGAACTCGGTGATGTCAGATGGGCTGGGATGTACGGTTGCACCCCAAATCTCCATCATTGTTTTGCGATGGGGCTTGGCTCGATAACTGGCGGCGACCTGCCAGACTTCGCATTCGAGGCCGAACTGTGCGCAGGCGAATGCCAGGGCCGAACCCCATTGACCGGCACCGGTTTCGGTCGTGAGCTTTCGCACGCCGGCTTTGGCGTTGTAATAGGCCTGGGGAACTGACGTGTTCGGCTTGTGTGATCCGGCAGGGCTCACGCCCTCGTACTTGTAGAAGATCTTGGCTGGCGTGTCGAGCAGCTTTTCGAGTCGATGCGCGCGGAACAACGGCGTAGGCCGCCAGATGCGGTAGATGTCGAGCACCTCGCCAGGGATGTCGATGTAGCTGTCCTGGCTGACCTCTTGCATGATCAATTCCATCGGGAACAGCGGTGCGAAGTCGTCGGGGCCGGCCGGCTCGTGGGTACCGGGGTGAAGCGCCGGGGGAGGAGGCGCAGGAAGGTCGGGCACGATGTTGTACCACTGGGTCGGCATCTGGTCTTCGGTCAGCAGGTACTTGTGCTGGGCCACGGCGAACTCCTGATTGTTGTCGTCACCCTGAAGTCTGGTCGATGGCAGTTGCTGACGCTCGCCAACGCAAATTAGGAGCGTCGCCCGCGACTATCGCGGGTAACCCTCCTAATTTGCTAGTCGGTGTCGGAGCGTGCGGCGTGGCGCAAGAGTTCATAGAGCGCTCCGGCTGGAACTGCGGTGTCATCGGGTGGCGGTACCACGAGGCGGTACTCGACAACAGAGCGGTCGCCTTCGACGGCGTGCCCCGTTGCGCCCATACCAGCAGCGAGGGCGATCATGCCCCGGTTCTGGCGCAAGATTTCGAAGCGCAGGACGTCGGCACCGACGTCGGCTGCGGTAGCCACGAGCAGTTCGACCAGAAATCGGCCGATGCCGCGTCCTTGGTACTCGTCGATGACGGTGAGCGCGGCCTCGGCCGACGTCTGGTCCTTATCGAATATCAGCCGGGCCGACGCGACGCCAAGACCCGAGTCGTCGCCGACGTCGGATGGCCGATCAGGATCAAAAACACCCCACGCAAAATGGGTCACATGGTCAATGTCGGTCAGCGAAGTTGCCAACGAATCACTCAGCGCCGAGCGAGCGCTGAAGAACCGCAAATAGCGAGACTCTTCGGAAAGACGCCCGAAACCAGCCTTGATTGCTTCCATATCGCTGATGCGGACCGGGCGAATGCGCACGCGCCCATGGTTGGGGAGTTCGACCATTATTCCCGCTGATTTCAGCGGCAAGTCCCATACCGGTTGCACCCCCGTACTGTGACACGCCCGGTGCGCTACCCGGCAGGACAACGGCAAACTCTTGTGTGGCATGGGCCACCAACGTGCAATATTCGTTGCTATTGCAGCGATCAGCCGAGGTTGATGACCGTGTCTCGTTCGCCGATGTAGTTACCGGCGAGCACCTGATAGTGCTCAGTTGCCAGTGGCGCATGCCCGTCTGCGATGGCTCGAACCTGCTTGCGGAACACATGGCGAAACATCGAA
>JBDNHG010000054.1:0-4800 GCA_041688925.1 Acidimicrobiales bacterium
AAGGTCGCCGCCGTTCGGTGCAGGCCGACCAGGGCATCAGCCGACTGAAAGAAAAGGTCGACACCCAAATCGTCATCCCGAACGACCGACTGTTGTCGATCTCGACGGCCGACACCTCGATCATCGAAGCGTTCCGCATTGCCGACGACGTTCTGCTCCATGGTGTGCAAGGCATCACCACGCTCATCACCACACCCGGTCTGGTCAACACCGACTTCGCTGACGTGAAGATGATCCTGAGCGACGCCGGGTCTGCCCTCATGGGGGTGGGTGAATCGTCGGGCGAAGAGCGCGGTGTTGGCGCAGCCCGCAAGGCAATCTCGAGCCCACTGCTCGAGTCATCGATCGAAGGCGCACGCGGTATCCTGCTGAACATCACCGGTGGTTCTGACCTCGGCTTGCTCGAAGTAAACGAGGCTGCCGAGATCATTCAGGGTGTTGCGCATCCCGACGCGAACATCATCTTCGGAACCGTCATCGACGAGAGCATGGGCGATGTCCTCCGTGTGACGGTCATCGCCGCTGGGTTCGATCGCTGGGCCGACGCAACCGCGCCGACCACAGCCGCCCAAGTGCCGCCGCAGTCCTCGACTGCACCACCGACGCCGCCTCCGGTGTATGAGCCCGAAGAGATCGATGTCTTCGACGACCTGTCCGATCCGTTCGAAGAGGTACCTGCTCCGGTCGAAGCCGGCAGCGACTTCGACGACCTCGACGTCCCGTCGTTCCTCAAGTGAGCCTCGGCGGCCCGTGCAGCCGCTGATCCGGCACGAGCTCGATGACTATGTCGCGTTCGTTGCACACTCCACCCGCGGCGACGGTGACCTATCGCCGGCCGACGTTGAACCGAACGAGCTGAATGCGCGCCGTGCTCACGTGGTCGATCACCCCTGGCATGCACTGCGCCAAGTCCACAGCGACCGCGTGCTCATTGCCCGTGGTGAACCATCGGCCGAACGCCCCGTCGGCGACGCGCTCGTGACGACCGATCCCCGCACCGTCCTCGCCGTACATTCCGGCGACTGTGTACCGGTCGGCTTCGTATCACTCGGCGGAGCTGTCGCCGTAGCGCACGCCGGGTGGAAGGGTCTCGAAGCCGGTGTCATCGAATCGACCGTTCGCCGCATCCGTGACACCGTCGGCGCAGATGAGATCAAGGTCGCGGTCGGTCCGCACATCCGCACCGCCCAATACGAGTTCGGCTGCGCCGACCTCGAACGCCTGGCCCGCAGATTCGGCGACCATGTCGTCGGCACAACCGAGCGTGGCGCCCAAGCGCTAGATCTGACCGCAGCCGTCGTGGGCGAGTGCGCCCGGCTGGGGCTCGAGGTTGCTGCACAGTCCAACGACTGCAGCGCTCGTGACGCCGATCGGTACTGGTCGCATCGCGCCCGACAAGAGTCGGGCCGCATCGCGCTCATCGCCTGGCTCGAGGAGCGTAGCGATGACCGATAGTTCGCTCGATGAAGTCGAAGTGCAACGGCGACAAGACGAGCTTGCCGTGCGGCTGGTCGAGGTGCGGGCGCGCATCGATGCCGCAGGTGGCTCGAGCGTCGCATTGCTGCCGGTCTCGAAAGGGCACCCGGTAGAGGCTGCCGTAGCAGCGCGACGACTCGGCCTGCGCGAACTCGGCGAGAACTACGCCCAGGAGCTCTTGGCCAAGGCACCCATCGTCGACGCAGCCGCCGGCGCCGTTGGCTGGCACTTCATCGGCCAGCTCCAGTCAAACAAGATCCGCGCTCTGGCAGATCACGTGCACACATGGCAGTCGGTTGATCGACTCAAGGTCGGTCGCGAGATCGCAAAACGTGCCCCCGGTGCACGAGTATTTGCTCAGGTGAATCTGTCGGCCCAAACCCAAAAGGGTGGCTGTTCCTTCGACGAGCTCGACGAACTCGTCGATGAGCTACGCACGCTCGATCTCGCCGTCGCCGGCTTGATGGGCGTCGGCGCTGCAGATGACGAGCAGGCCACGGCACGCGGGTTTGCCGCGCTTCGGGCGGCCGTTGATCGACTCGGTCTGACCGAGTGCTCGATGGGGATGACAGCAGACCTCGAACTTGCAATCCGCGAGGGATCAACCATGGTTCGCGTAGGATCAGACCTGTTCGGTGCTCGTCTGTGACCCCTCCACATACTCACCTCTCATGCTCACTAGTATTTGTTGACGCTCAACCCTTGGGGCGATGATCATCATGACCATCTGGAAAACGACAATGACTTGGCTCGGGCTTGGTCCCGACGCCGAGTACGAACAGGCCGCCGAGCCGCAAGCCTCCGGATTCAGCGATCCTGCGCTGCGGTCCGAGGCCCGGGCGGGTATGGCAGCAGAACCACATGTGGCTGCGACTCGCGGGCCGGTGCGGCCCATGACCGAACACGAGCACAGTGACTTCAGCGCGGTGCGATCTCTCGGTCCTATGAGTGACAGCGAGTACGGCACCGGCGAGTACTCGCCTCCCGACGACGGTCGGCCACTGACGAATACATCGCTTCGTCCGGTCGAGGTCACCCGGCCAAACGATCCACCAATGGGTTCGGTGCAGGCGGTGCCGGCGGTGCCGAGTTCCAAGCCTCAGCTGGTTGCACCCCGAAGCTTCAATGATGCCCAAGAGGTCGCGGACCGATTCCGCGGCGGAGCACCCGTCATCTTGAACTTGCAAGAAACCGATGCCGAACTCGGGCGTCGGCTGATCGACTTCTGTAGCGGCCTGTGTTACGGCCTTCGCGGCCAAATGCAGCGTGTAGGTGACCGAGTGTTCTTGGTGACACCGGCCGACGTCCAGCTCAGTGCCGACGACCATCGCCTGATGCGAGATAGCGGTCTGCTCGGCAAGTAGCCGCGGCCGACACGCAGGTTGCGAAGACAGAAAACCTACATTGGAGCGCACCGACAACTACGCTCCGAGCAGTCGAAACTACTGACGCGTGTCGGAGGACAGCACAATGACAGAAGGCGAGTTTCCGTTCCGGAGCTTCACCATGCGCTCCGAGGGGTATGACCGTCCTGAGGTCGACTCGTACGTCGATGAGTTGCAGGGTGAGATCACCGAACTCCGACGTGCGATCGAGACCGCTGCACAGTCAGGGTCGGGGTCCGATACCCGCCTGCACGATCCCGAGGGCGCAGTCACACGCACCTTGGCAATCGCTCAAGAGACAGCCGACCGGGTGCTGCACGACGCACAGGTCGAAGCAGATGGGCGACGAGCTGAGGCCGATGAGCACGCAACGTCGGTGATCGCTGACGCCGACGGGCGGGCCGCCCGCCTCCTCGGCGAGATGGAGGCTCAGGCAGCCGAAGTCCGCGAGCAAGGTGTGGCTGCTGCACGCAGCGCTATCCAGGTCGAACGCGACAAGGCCATGGCCGAACTGGCACACGTCCGTCGAGTACGCGATGACCTGCGGTCTGAAGCTGTTGACCTCAAAGGCGCACTCGACCAGTACCGAAGCCAGGCACGAGAGGCATCCGACACGCTCGCAGCCGTATCGACCGGCCCGCTGATGAGTCTCGACTTGCCCGACTTCATCGATGATGACGTCGTGCTTGCCGGTATCGCAGCACGCACCGACGCAGTCGTCGGCGACAGGGTCGACCCGACCACAGCCCCTGAGTACCTCGGTAGCGAAGGCGAAGAAGACGACGACGACGACGCAGAATACGACGATACAGAATACGACGACAGCGACGAGCACGAAGCTGACGGCTCGCGTTCAGATGACGAAACCACACGCCTGCACTCCGTCGACGGGCCCGCAGAAGCCAAACCGCTGTTTGCCGCCGACGACGATGCACACGACGGGTGGGCCGAAGTCATCTCCATCGATGGCGACGAAGAAGAAGAAGACGACGACGACGACGACCATGATCCCGACAGCGGGTTCGGCGGAACGTTCCTCGCCGAGGTGCGGGCCGCCGCCGAGGATGACGATGTCGCACTGGCACCCGAGAACGATGAGTCCGACCGGTTCCTCTCAGAGCTGCGCGGCATCGCCGGCAATGCCGACGACGAACTCGACAGCGACGCGGCCGAAACCTTCTTCGACGACGAATAAGGGGCCTAGCGAGTAGGTCGACAAGTCCTTTGGCAGGCGAGCTTCGCGCTCTGCCTACTCGCGCAATCTCTAAGGGGCCCGGCGTCAGCAAGTCCTCGGGCATTTTGAAACGCTGAGCACTCGTCACCCGTATCGGCGACGAGTGCACTCTTGGGCGCGTTAGCGACCCGTCGTTACGCCTTGGTGATAGCGAAGCTGACGGGATGTCCGTCGAGCTCGAAGCTGAACTCGTCGGCTGCGACGGTTGCGAAGTCGAGGCTTGTTGCCAGGACTTGCGCGGCGAGGTTGCTCATGTGTGGAGCCAGCCACTCGGCGACCTCAGGGTCGGTGTCGATCTGCAGTGAGATGCGATCGGTGACATCGAGGCCAACCGAACGCCGAGCATCCTGAATCCATCGCGATAGCTGCCTGGCGTGACCCTCGTTGACGAGCTCAGGGGTGAGCTCGGTGTTGAGTACCACAACAGCATCGCCGCTGCTCAGGCCGCCTACGGCGCCATCGGTCGCTGGCTCGAGTGCGATCTCGAACTCGTCGGGCGAAAGCGTGTGCTCGCCGACCAACACGCTGCCGTCGTCGTTTGCTGACCATTCGCCGTTGCGGGCCAAAGCCAGCACGTCTTGCATCGCCTTGCCCAACCGTGGTCCGAGCAACTTGCCGTTGGGTTTGAGCACGCGCGACGCAAACGCATCGAGGTCATCAGAGAGCGTGACCTGCTTGACATTGATTTCGTCGCGGATGAGGTCA
>JBDNHG010000055.1:0-4175 GCA_041688925.1 Acidimicrobiales bacterium
CAACTGGTGTGTTCCAACACTCAGCCGACGAGCCTTACGCAGCCGCAGTGGTCAGCAGCCTCACGAATGACGGTTGGCAGGTCTTGTTCTCGGGCGACCAGGACGGCACCTTCTTCTCCCAGATGCAGAACAGCAGCGGCGCCATCGCCCAAGTTGTCGGCGACGCCACTGGCACGACCACGGTGAGCGTGACGCAGACGCCGTAGATCTACCTCGCTGTCGATCCTGGCGGGTTCGACACGGTTGCAGACAGGTTGTCCTGGCGGGGGCGACTACGTCATGCAAGTTGCTGACTCTGCGGAGGGTTGGCAGACATATCGGTGCCGGCCCTGGCGGGGGTCGGCACCGATCTTTCGCGTCTGGGCGTCTGGGCGTCTGGGCGTCAGTGGCGGCGGATGTCTCGGGGAATGGTGCGTGGTCCGTACTTCGGGGCGCGGATGCCGCCGAGATGCAACAGGCGCACGACGCGCTGGCGGTGGCCTCGGTACGGCTCGAGAAGTTCGATCATCCGGTCGTCAGTACCGCGGGGTTCGCCGGCCAACGCCCAACAGACGCTGTTCTTGACGTGATAGTCGCCGATCGGAATCGCGTCGGGATCACCGAGGGCTTGGCCGAGTACCAACGACGCAGTCCAGATGCCGATGCCACGGAGCGCCATCATGCGCTCGTACGCCTGAGGAATGGGCATGGTCGCAGCGTCTTCGATGCGGTTGCTTCGACGGGCAGCGTTGATGATGATCTCGGCGCGTTTGCGCTCGATGCCATGGCGGTGCAAGTCGTAATAGGCCAACGCGGCCAGAGCCTCAGCCGGAGGCCCGATGCGTAAGTCACGAGGGCCCGGGGCGTCTTCACCAAACGTGCGAACCAGGCTGTGCCAGCTGCGTGTGGCCTCGGCCCCGGTCACCTTTTGTTCGAGGATGACGAGCGGCAGATAGTCCCAGATGACGCCGGTGCGGCCGATGCGCAGGCCATGGAATCGGCGATGCAGCTTTGCCACGATGTCGTGTTGTGGCACGAACGATGTCGGGTCGTCGTCCTGGCCCAGCAATGCGGGTGCAGCATCGAGGGCCCAGTCGGCGCCATCGCCCCAACCCTCGACCTCGACGCGGTCGCCATCGACGCGAATGTGGATGGTTGCAGGGCCCTCAGGCGTGCGGGCTGCCCGCCAGCCTTCTTGGCGGCCGCTGTTTGCTTCGGCCGTGACACGTGGCCCCAACGTGGCCCGCAGATCGAGCGGCCCGGTGAGCACGATGGTCCGAGTC
Source organism: Acidimicrobiales bacterium (assembly GCA_041688925.1). Classification (GTDB taxonomy): domain Bacteria; phylum Actinomycetota; class Acidimicrobiia; order Acidimicrobiales; family UBA10347; genus UBA10347. The sequence continues at coordinate 1,263 of JBDNHG010000055.1, forward strand.
TTGCTGACAGCCGACACCCCGGCGAGCGTACAGATGCGAGCTTTACTCCGCGGTATGCGCGGAATCAGGCTCACGAATGCGCATCTTCTCTGATGTCCAACGGGACGAACGTCGGTGAGTCTGGTGTAGTCGGGGAACCTACGATGGCAGGGTGACGGAGAACGACGAGAACACTGGTCCTGCGAATGTGGTCGTGGTGCTGCTCGATTCGCTGAATCGGCACATGGTGGGTGCGTATGGCGGAACCGAGTTCGAGACGCCGAACCTCGACCGGTTCGCGCAACGGTCGACGAGGTTCACCTCCCATGTGACGGGATCGTTGCCTTGCATGCCGGCCCGCCATGACATCTTGTGTGGGTCACTCGACTTTTTGTGGAAGCCGTGGGGTTCGATCGAGCTGTGGGAAGAGTCGATCACCGCGACGTTGCGGCGCGCTGGCGTGACGACGATGTTGGCTTCGGACCATCCGCATCTGTTCGAAACTGGCGGCGAGAACTATCACACTGATTTCCACGGCTGGAGCTACGTGCGCGGCCACGAGGGCGATCCGTGGCGCACGTTCGAAGATCCGTCGGCGATTGGTGCGCCCACCTTGCCGCCCGTCACCGATGGCGGCTGGTTCATGCGCAAGCGGTTCGATATCACCGGTGACCAGTTCGGCCGTCGCCACTACGACGATGCGCGCAGCTGGTTCCGCGACGAAGACGACTTCCCCGGTCCAAAGACGATGCGGGCGGCCTCTGATTGGCTGCGGCATGCGTCTGACGCACACGACCGCTGGTTCCTCTTCATCGACGAATTCGATCCGCACGAACCGTTCGATACCCCTGAGCCATGGGCGTCGAAGTACGACGACGAACCATGGGGCAGCGACCGGTTGATCTGGCCCCCATACCTGGTCGGCGGCGTGACCAAGGGAGCGCTGACCGCGGACCAGGGTCGAAATATTCGCAACAACTACGGCGCCAAACTATCGATGATCGATCACCATTTCGGGCGCTTGCTCGATGAGATCGACGCGCAAGATCTGTGGGACGACACAGCGATCATCGTCTGCACCGATCATGGTCATTACTTGGGCGAAGAACGCTCGGTCGGCGTCCCGGGCGACGAAGTCACTTCTGACATCTGGGGCAAACCGCTGATTCCGCAGTTCGAGCCGCTTGGTCACACGCCGCTGATGATTCATTGGCCGGGTCAAGTCGGCGGCAGCGAGATGTCGGCGCTCACGACGAACGTCGATCTGTTTGCAACCATCGCCCATGCATTCGGTGTCGAACCAACACATCGCACCCACGGCCGATCATTGATTCCGCTGCTCACCGGCGAGGCGGCCTCGGTTCGTGAATGGGCGATCAGCGGCGTGTTCGGTAACTGGGTGCAGGTGACCGACGGCAACCGCAAGTACGCGCGTGCGCCAGTTGGCGACAACTTCCCGCTGTCGATGTGGTCGAACCGGTGGACAACCATGCCGGCGCAAGATGACCTGGCGGCGTTCATGACCTTCCCCAAGCCCGACCGACGGGCCAAGCTCGACTTCATGCCGGGGTCCGACATCCCCGTCATTCGTCAGCCGTTTGCGGCTGGCGATGACCTTCCGTATTGGGCGGCCGGCGGCAACGCCGTTGGGCAACACCATCTGTACGACCTCGGTGTCGATCCTGACGAACAAGAAAACCGGCGGGGTGAAGTAGGCGAGCAAGACATGGTTGATCTGCTGCATACGGCATTGGTCGAAGTCGAGGCGCCGGCCGAGCAGCTTGCCCGGCTGGGGCTCTCATGAGCGACGCCGCTCGTCAGATAGCCGAACTCGCGGTCGACTTCGTCTTCAATCCGCCAACCAGCAACGACCAGGTCATCGATCATGCGGCGCCCGCCAAACTGATTGAAGAGTTCGCGGAGACCGTCGGCTTGGCGATCGAGCCCGATCAGCAATCGGTCGAGGCCGAAGCATTGGTGCGATCGGTGCAGACAGTCATCGACCGCTCGATGCACACGACCCATCCGCGCTTCTTCAATCAGAACTTCGCCGGGCCCGAACCAATTGCCGTTGTGGGCGACTGGTTGGCGGCTGCGCTCAACACCGCGAACACCACATTCGAGATCGCCCCGGTTTTCACCATGATGGAACGGGCGGTGATTTCGAAGATGGCAGGGCTCGCTGGTTATCCGGTCGACACCACGCCAGGTGCTGTGCCGCCGGGCATTCTGTGTCCCGGAGGTTCTTCCTCGACGCTGCACGCGCTGCAACTCGCTCGCCATCGTGCTCGACCCGAGGTACTGCAGACCGGTGCGACAGGTGAACGGCTCGTCATATTCGTGTCGCAGGCAGCCCACTACGCCACGCTGAAGTCGGCAGCAATCATGGGGCTCGGCCTGCAGGCGGTCATCGAAGTCGACACCGACGAGACGGGCGCCATGATTCCCGACGGCCTCGCCGCAGCGGTGACCGAAGCTCGCGCCGATGGCGCGGTGCCATTCGCCGTAGTCGCCACTGCTGGCACAACAGTCACCTCGGCATTTGATCCGCTCGACCCAATCGCCGATATCTGCGAGGCCAACGACCTGTGGTTGCACGTCGACGGATGCTGGGGCGGCTCAGCGCTTTTCTCGCCCTGCCACAAACACCTGCTGAAGGGCATCGAGCGTTCCGACTCCTTGGCGTGGAACCTGCACAAGATGATGGGCATGACGCAGCAATGTTCCGTCTTGCTGGTCAAGGATCCATCGCAGCTCGCGCCGGCGTTCTCGACGAACGCGAGTTACCTCTTCCAGTCAGACAAGCAGTTCGGCGAATACGACGCCGGCGACCGCACGTTTCATTGCGGACGACGTGTCGACGTGCTCAAGGCATGGCTCACGTGGAAGACGTTCGGTGACCAAGGTTTTGCCGACCGTGTCGATCACGCGGTA
>JBDNHG010000056.1:0-2822 GCA_041688925.1 Acidimicrobiales bacterium
GAGTTGCCCGCTTGGGGTGAATGCTAAACCTGTGTATGACTCAGCACGAGCCGGTCGCACTGAAGGCGTAGCCAGCGAATAGTCCTGGCGCGAATGCGCCGGGGAACCGATAGCGGCTCCGTGTCCTCGACCGCGGCACCGGATGCCGCTGCCTTGGACGCTTCGACGACCTGCTGGGTGGGGCGCTGCCCGCACTCGACGCTGCAGGTCAGCTAGTCCTGGCGCGCCGCCTCGTAGCCGAGGGCCTGCTCATTATCCACACGCCGGACTGACCACTGAACCGCAGGCACCGACCAGCCACGTAACCTGTCGGTTGCTATTCAAGGAATCATCCGCGAACTTGTCACGTCTCTTCATCGAGAAACAACACGCCGCGTACCAGTGCCTTGCCATCGACGCGGCCACCGAGCGAGCCGGCCAGGACGCCGACTCCGCTGATGAGCAACGCAAGCTTGAGATGGTCGATCGAGCGAACCGCGGGATCGACGGTGGGCCACGTCTCCATAAGGCGGCGGGGGAAGATCGTGACGATGCCGAGGTAGACAGCGCCGGCGAACAATGCGTAAAGCGACGCCATCGTGAGCATGAGCGCAACGATCGTGGCCGCCTCGGTGACCACGCCGGATTCCGACAGCAAACGATCCCGCCGGAGAACGTTTCCAAATGCGAACGCCCGGTACAGCACGAACGTGGAACCAAGGATTGCCGCCAGAGCGAATATCATCAGCTGGTAGAACTCGACCGTGCTCGCTACATCCCACATCTCCGGGCTGAAGAAGAGCACGATGACGATGGACAGTGCCGCGGCCAGCATCGTCGGGAGGCGACCAACCATGCGGGCAGGGTTGGCCCGTCCGACAGCCGTCGCAATGGCACTGGCGTTGCGGCCCACCATGCGCAGCACGAAGGACCACCGCGATGCACCCCGTTCCCTGACTCGTTCGCGTGCTTCTCTGGGCAGCTGACGCCTGATCTCGGCAAATTGCTCAGGCGTCACTTCGGTCATGAGGTCCAGTTCCTCGACTTGCGCCACGTCGTACATGAGGTTCGCCGGGTCGGGGCTGTGATCGAGATTTAGGAGGTGTCCGAATGTGTGGAACATGAGGGCGGCAAGCCGCTCGACGGCCTTGTCGGTTTGAGGTTCGTCGCCGCAGAACGACGGGTCGAGCCGCCGCGTCGAGATCACGCCGACGTTCGTCAGTTGACTCGGGAGGGCCAAGGCGAACGAGACGGATGTAGCCGACAAGTCCACTTCGGTCACGATGAGGAGGAAGTGAATGTCTCGTTCCAGCTTCTCACTCAACCCGATCCGTACGAAGTCGAGCGGAGCGTAGGCGCCTTCGGCGGGTACAACGTGAGGCCTGTTGAACCCGAATAGATCGACTCGGAGTCCCAGATCTCCGACCAGCCGCTCCTCGAAGCATGATGTGGCCTGCTCAACCAAGTCCTCGAATTCCTTACCTTCGCGCTCCTCCACCATCGCGCGCATGACACCAATCACGTACCTGTGTGGATCTGCCCTGCAGAACCCGGAGTCCAAGTGAAGTGCATCATCCATGCTCCAGTCTTACCCCGCGCACCGATGTCTGAACGACGGGCGGCAACTCGCAGTCGTGGCGCGGGTCGGCCTCAATGATCTATGGCGAACTCCGGTGGTGGGATAAAGAGCTGTTGGCCGACGACTAACCGATCGGTCAGAAGTCCGTTGAATGCGATGACGTGGTCGGCCGAGACCGAGTAGGTGTCGGCGATCGTTGCCAACGACTCGCCACTCTGAACCATATGAGCGACACCAGGTCGATCGGTCGCCAGCGGAATAGTGGTCTGATTGACCTCGGGGGTCCGACTGTTGACCGTCGTGGCACCCGGTATTCGAATGTGTTGGCCGACCTGTAGGACGTCAGGATCTAGACCGACGTTGGCCTGCAAGATCGCATCTGCGGTGACGTTGTAGGTCGCCGCGATCGTCGCTAGTCGATCGCCAGGCTCGACGACATGGGTGAACGGTTCTTCAGCCAACGCTCCGGCGCGTCCGATCGAGCCGCTCGATGTCGGACGGGCAGTTGGGAACGTCGTGGCAGCGGGGGGACCTCTCAACTCGACTACCGGCGCGTCCGCTGTGTCAAAGTAGCCAACAAGGTACAGCCCGACCGCCGCAGCAATGATGGCCAGGATGGGGCCATATCGCCTTCGACTCCGAGTCGCGTCCTCGGAGAAGATTGATCGTCGTCGACCCATCGGCCACAACCTTGGCGGCCCTCGGCGACGTGGACGTTTCGGTCTTGACCTACTCATCACGGAATCCAATCGTCCTCTGGACGACGCCGCGACCGGGCGTCTCGAGCGCTTACGAGCCGCTCCTTGCCGACTGCGTCCGGTCGTGACAGGTCGGCCTGAGGGGCTATGTCACCACCCGACGCCACGCCGACAATGACGAGAACGGCGAGGGCCAGCGGGGACACCGCAATCATACGAAGACTCGTCGACCATCGGCCCATCAAAGTTCGATCGTACGACACTTTGTCGTAGCAAGCCGGTCGGCCCGACCTATTCGAAACCCAGTCGTTGTTGTTCCGATCGAATGAATGCGATGACAGCCTCGACATCGCCGTTTGAGAGGCCGACAACCAGTTCCAAGTCGCCAAAGTTCCATGATGCTGTGGTGCGCCGTTGGCAATGGCCGATCGGAACGAATCGTCGGTGTGGTGATTGGTATGAGCCGCCGCCGGCCCAGCCATGACAACGGGAGCCATCACCACAGCAAGGCTTCCAGCGAACACACGCGCTATTCGTCTCACGAGAACCTCGGCCATGGATCGTCA
>JBDNHG010000057.1:0-2135 GCA_041688925.1 Acidimicrobiales bacterium
CAACGGTCAGGTCGACTACGCGATGGCAAACGGGGTGCTGAACAAGGTCGCAGCAGCCGAACGACGCCGACGGGGCGACACCTGTGTGGTCAAGTCGCTCGGCTGGGGTCCGTGGGACGGCGGCATGGTGAGCCCCGCACTCAAGGCCCACTTCGCATCGATGGGTGTCAGGCTCATCCCGCTCGACGGAGGCGCTCGCATGCTTGTCGCAGAGATCGCTAGCCCGCAACGAGACGACGTCGAACTCGTCCTCGGCGGAGGCGTTTTGCCCAGTTCTGACGCTCTATGAACATCATCTCGTCGGCTACATGAGCCATTTCGAGCCGATAGCGATTGTTGGTCGCGCGTGTCTCCTCCCCGGCGTCACGACGCCCGAAGAACTGTGGAGCCATGTCGTCGCGGGCGACGACTTGGTCTCGCAGGTGCCAGCCGACCGGTGGGGTATTTCTGCCGAGGACGTGTTGTGCGCCGGTCCCCAAGACAGCACCGACCGCACCTGGAGCGACCGCGGCGGATATGTGCGGGGATTCGACGAGCTGTTCGACGCCGAGGGTTTCGGCCTGCCTGCCGACGAGATCCTGGCACTTGACTCCGTCTTCAAATGGACCTTCCACACGGCCCGTGAAGCGCTGCGAGATGCAGCGTGCGCAGACGTGCCCGCCAACAGGATTGGCGCCGTCTTTGGCAACCTCTCGTTTCCTTCAGCATCGATGGCGACCTTTACCCAGGCAACCACCATTGCCAGCCTGAAAGGTTATGGCCCAGAAGCACTGGCAGAAGCCGGGGTCGAGATTCCCGATGCAGGCAACCGGTTCACATCTGGCTTACCCGCACTGCTGCTTGAGCGGGCGCTCGGTTTCGGCGGGGGAGCAATGGCGCTTGACGCTGCGTGCGCCAGCAGCCTGTACGCCATCAAGTTGGCATGTGATCGCCTGCATGACGGCACGGCTGACCTGATGCTGGCCGGCGCCGTGAACTCAGCCGACGACCTGTGTATCCACCTGGGTTTCTCAGCGCTCAACGCGCTGAGCCGCACCGGCCAATCTCGACCATTCAACGCCAACGCTGACGGGCTCGTGCCCGCCGAGGGTTGCGGTTTCGTAGTGCTCAAGCGATTGAGCGATGCCCAAGCTGATGGCGACACGATTCACGGTGTGCTGCGTGGGGTTGGACTTTCAAACGACGGTCGTGGACGCGGCATGCTCGTGCCATCGAGCACTGGACAGGCACGGGCGATGTCGAGCGCACTCGAGATGGCGGGGCTTGCTGCTGGTGACATCTCGCTCTTGGAGTGCCATGCAACCGGCACCCAGGTTGGCGACGGCACCGAGATCGAGTCGACGGCTGCCGTCTATGCAGTGCAAAAGGGTCGAATTCCGATCGGCTCGCTCAAGTCGAACATGGGCCATCTCATCACCGCGGCGGGCGTAGCTGGCCTGATCAAGGTGCTCGAGGCGATGAAACACGAGACGCGTCCGTCAACGTTGCATGTCGATGAACCGCTCGAAGTGATCGAGCACTCGCCCTTCCGGCTGCTCACCGAGGCAGAGCCATGGGATCGTTCAACAATCTCAGATGGTGTGCTGCGAGCAGGCGTCTCTGCCTTTGGGTTCGGCGGAAACAACGCCCACCTCATCGTTGAGGAACCGGGCGCAGCAGTCGCTGCGAGTTCTGCTGAAGCGGCGAGTGCTGCTGAATCGGCGACCCTGCCAACCGTGCCTACACAGCCGCCGCCGATCGCCATTGTTGCAATCGGTATTTCTGCCGCGCAAGCAAAGGACCGTGACGGCTTCCTCGATGCCCTGTTGACGGGCATGCCTTGCCTCGATGCTGCGGGCGAAGGCAGCATGGACGGCATCACGCTGGCGCTCAAGAGCCAGAAGTTCCCTCCGAACGACCTGAAGAAGGCGCTCGGCCAACAACTTGCACTGCTCGAGGTCGCCGACGACGTATTGGCCCAGGTGCAGTCTCTGCCTTCGGCGACGACCGGTGTCTACGTGGGAATGGGCACCGACCCCGAAGCTGCTCGGTTCGGCACCCGGTGGCGGCTTGCCACGATGGGTGCCGCCTGGGGTCAAAGCCCCGAATGGATCGCTGACGCACGAGATTCGCTAAGCCCGCCGCTCGACGCTGCG
>JBDNHG010000058.1:0-2784 GCA_041688925.1 Acidimicrobiales bacterium
CCGGCAGAGACCTTGCTCGCCAGGGCCGCCGGGCTCGTGTCGTGTTTCAAGGCAAAGAGCGGCGACGGCAAAGTAGCCGTGACGACCGAGCAGGCAATCAAGCACGACCCTGCATTGTCAGACGAACAGAAACTCGCGTTGCTGGGCGTCTACCGCAGCTTCGTCGAAGACGCCAAGTAATGCCCGCCGCAGAGTTCCCCATTCGGGTTCGGTTCTACGAACTCGACCCCTACGGGCACGTGAATCACGCGACCTATCTTCAGTACTTCGAAGCGGCCCGCGTCGCCTGGCTCGCCGAAATCGGACAAGGCCTCGATGGCCTGAAGAACTCGGGCGTGCAGCTGGTTGTCACTGCGGTGGCGACCAGATTTGTCGCGTCGGCGCTGCTCAACGATCAGCTGCTCATCGAGACGTCGATGGCCGAAGCGAAACGAGTGCGGGCGCAATGGGTGCAACACGCGTGGCGAGGCGACGAGCTGATCGCCTGTCAGCGCATCAACTTTGCAACGGTTAACCTTGCCGGCCGTCCAGTGCGGCTGCCCGCACCGTTGATCGCTGCAATGAATGACTTTGGTGTCGACGAAGGATCGCTGGCAAAGCAGCTGCCGCCGCTCGCGTTGTAGCTCCTGGGCTCGGAGCCGGTATCTGGCGATGGTGGTCTCAACCAGCCGGGTTGATCTCAGCAGTGCCGAAGGCGACCCCGAAACGCACACACCAAATGACCACAGTCGAGTATTCGTTCAGATCAACGTCGGGCGGGATCTCGTAGTTCTGGCTGCCGATGTTGCCCTTGAGGTCTCCGAGATCGACGAAGTTGTCGTCGAACTCGTCGGCGTCGGCGTCGGCCCGAGCGGTCGAAAGGTACACGTTGAGGTCGGGGCCGTTGTCGGTCGTGAACGCTTCGAAACGCAGGAACCGTTGGCTGCTGCCGTCGTTGAGGACATCGGCGCGGCCCGAGGTTGGATGGCTGCGGTCGATGAAGTCGCCGGTGAAGATCGTCTCAATCATCTCGGCGGCCTGTTCCTCGTCGGCCCCAGCGGTCGCTGACTCGATCTCCATCTCGGGCATGTCATCGTCGGCCTCGACCATCGGGGGCTCATCGGCCATCTCTGAGGTCATCTGCTCGGCCATCTCGACCGTGACCTCGTCAGATGGCATGCCCGACGGTGCGGGGCCGCTTGCAAATACCGGTCCAGCTTCGCTGACCTCGTCGTCGACAAACAATGTGTGCACGCCGAAAACGGCGAAGGCGAGGTAGACGACCACAGCGGCGCCAAACGCCACGGCCGCGATTATCAGCGGACGATCCTTGAGCCAAGTCATGAACCAATCGTACGGGTTGTCGTTCGCTGGCGCTTGGCTCGCCGGGCTCACTACTGTGGTGCCGTCGACTGTGGAAGGACGCCATGCGCCTCGGATTGAACACCGGTTACTGGAGCTCGGGACCACCCAAGGGTGCTGTCGAGTCGATTCAGCTTGCTGACAAGCTCGGCTTCGAACACATTTGGACCGCCGAGGCATACGGCAGCGATGCGCTCACCCCGCTGGCCTGGTGGGGTTCGAGCACCAAGAACGTGAAGCTCGGCACCGCTATCATGCAGATGTCGGCGCGCACCCCGGCCGCAACCGCCATGGCATGTCTCACCATGGATCACTTGAGCGGCGGCCGGTTCATCGCCGGTATCGGCGCATCGGGCCCCCAGGTTGTCGAGGGATGGTATGGCCAGCCCTATTCGCGCCCACTCGAGCGCACCCGCGAGTTCGTCCACATCATGCGCCAGGTGTTTGCCCGAGAAGACCGCGTTGCGTTTGAAGGCAACCACTACCAGTTGCCGTTCCCGCATGGCACCGGTCTCGGAAAACCACTCAAGTCGACCGTGCATCCGCTTCGCGCCGACCTGCCGATCTACCTCGCCGCCGAGGGACCCAAGAACGTTGCATTGGCTGCCGAGATATGCGATGGCTGGCTGCCCCTGTTCTTTGCTCCCAAGGACAACGCGTTCTACAAAGACGCACTGCAGGCTGGCATGGATGCAGGCGGCCGTAACACGTGGGACGATTTCGAGGTCGCGGCGACCGTCAGCATGATTCCGGGCGACGATGTCGAGGCGTGCGCCGACAAGATCCGCCCGATGCTGGCACTCTATGTCGGAGGCATGGGAGCCAAAGGCAAGAACTTTCACTTCGACGTCTTCGCACGTATGGGGTTCGAGGCCGAGTGTGACCCGATCCAACAGCTCTATCTCAGCGGCAAGAAGGCCGAAGCAATGGCCGCGGTGCCAACGGCGATGTGCGAGGCCATTTCACTGCTCGGGCCGCCTGCCAAGATCAAGGATGAACTCGCCATGTGGGATGAGTCGGTCGTGAACACACTGCTCATCTCGGGGCCGCCGGCTCTGGTGCAGTTCGCGGCCGACCTCGTCAGCTGAGGCGCCGGCCCGGCAGGCCATCAGTCTGCTCGGGCACCATATTTCCGCCAGGTTCGTCCACCTGCGCGAAGATGCGGTGTATGGGGAATGTCCAAGACCACATCGAGTCTGCTCTGGCGGGCGCAGCGAAGAGTCTGGTAGAGCCGGGTGATTGGCTGACGGGTTCACAGCGCCGAGCGGCGGCCGGCGAAGCCAGAGACGCTCGCAGCAATGCACTCGACCAGCGCCGACGCGCTGCGATCTCACCGAACGCTGTCGCTGGTCAAAACGCTGCGACGGCCGAACTGTCGGCCGAGGCGGTCGAGGTGTTGCATCGCATCGCCAGCGACCCGGGCCGGCTGACCCGCGTATGGGC